>JAFKFF010000253.1 GCA_017307315.1 Alphaproteobacteria bacterium | reverse complement strand
ACCCGCGGCGCGGGTTGGATGGCGCGGAAAAATGCGATAACCCAAGGCGGCCGGGCCGCTCTGGACCAAATTCGCGATGCATGACCGTTCCGCAACCTTGAGACGCCACCGCCTGCTGCTGTTGTCGCGGCGGCATTGGAAGATGCGGCTGGTTCTGTGGGGCGGCGCACTGACCGTGGGCGTGGTCAGCGTCGCGTTCGCCTGGGCCGCCAACCGGGCGCAGGATGTCTTCTCGCATATTCTTTTCAATCCCTGGCTGGCGCTGCTGATCACGCCGCTCGGCTTCGTCGCCTGCGCCTTCGGCGCGCGAACGGTCTTCGCGGGCGCGCAAGGCAGCGGCATCCCCCAGGCGATCGCCGCGCGCCATTTGAAGGACGATGCCGCACGGGCGCGTCTTTTGTCTTTGCGCCTTACGATCGGAAAGATCCTGCTGACGCTGATCGGGCTTTTATGCGGCGCCTCCATCGGCCGCGAAGGGCCGACCGTGCAGGTGGGCGCGTCCTTGATGCTGGGCGCGGCGCGGCTGGGCGGGCTGGCGCGCGAACGGGGCCTGATCCTGGCCGGCTCCGCCGCGGGCGTCGCCGCCGCCTTCAACACGCCGCTGGCGGGAATCGTCTTCGCCATCGAGGAGATGAGCCGCGCCTTCGAAAGCCGCACCAGCGGCCTGGTCCTGATCGCGGTGATCCTGGCGGGCCTGGCGTCGCTGGGGCTGGTGGGCAATTACAGCTATTTCGGCCATTCCACCTCGATGCTGAAAGTGACCATCGACTGGGTGGCGGTGCCGGTCTGCGGCGTCCTGGGTGGATTGCTGGGCGCTCTGTTCGCCTGGCTGGTGACCCGTGGCACCACCCTCATCCGCGCCTGGACGCGTGTCGCGCCTTTGCGGCGCGCGCTGCTGCTCGCGGGCGCTTGCGGATTGACCGTGGCCCTGTGCGGATTGGCCAGCGGCGGGGCCACCTACGGCACCGGCTATGATGCCGCGCGCGGGGCCATCGAAGGTCACATGCTGGCGGCCGATTACGCGCCGCTGAAGTTTCTCGCCACCCTGGCATCGACCTTGTCGGGCATTCCGGGCGGCCTTTTCGCGCCTTCCCTGTCCGTCGGCGCCGGAATGGGCGAGATCGTCGCCCATCTTCTGGGCGTGCATGCGGTCGGCGCCATCGTGCTTCTGGGGATGGCGGGCTATTTTTCCGGGGTGGTGCAGGCGCCGATCACGTCTTTCGTGATCATCGGGGAAATGAGCGGCGCCGACGGGATGGTGATCCCGCTGATGCTGGCCGCGGTCATCGCCTATGGCGTTTCCAAGATGTTCCAGCGCCAGTCGCTCTATCATGCCCTGGCGCAGAATTTCCTGACCGATCTCAGGCGCTGAGTGGCTTCCCCCTCGCCATGGCAGATTCTGGATCTCGCCGGATGGCGCGCCCGACATTTCCTTGCGCAAAATAGCATGCCGGGGTTGGAACCAGGATTTGCGCGCGCAGTTATCACAAAATTCCCTTGCACGCTTTTGCGAGGGCGCGAGTGGGATTGCAGGCAATGACCCGCAAGATAACCATGAAGGCGCTCAAGCCGTTGGACGGGGCAGAGCAGGATTTAGCCGCACTGGCCGATCAATGGGTTGACCGAAATTTCTACCTGCCGCCCGGCGGCGACCATTCCTGGCGCGAACGGGAGGCGCAGCGCCTCTTCGGAAACGATGGCAAAGAGCCCATTAACGATGAGGCGAACGTCCCGCCTGCGGAATGGGCCGCGCCCGCGGCCAGTGAAGCCAATAGTCCTTATGAGCCCGGCTTCCGTCGCGCGAGCAACATTCTGCTCCCGGTTTCGCTGGCCGCTTGTGCCTTGCTTTTCGCGGGCGGCTTTTGGGTATCCCAGATTCTGCCGTCCGGCTTTTGGGGGCCGCAAGAACCCAAAATGCTGCCTGCCACACCCCACATGATCAATGTGGTGGCGGAAGAGGGAAAGGGGATGCCGGGCCTGACCGATGCCGATAACCCGGATTTCGACGGGAACGGGGCCGCGAGCCGCCCGCGCCTTCAATCGCCCGGACCAGCAATTGCGCCCGCCAAAGCCGAGGGCAAAGGGACGCTGCCGCGTCTTCGTCCACCCATTGTCGCCAAGCCCGACGCGCCGCATGCCAAGCCTGTGGTCCGTGCCGCGAAGGCGCAGGCACCCGGCGTCCGCTCGTCCCGAAAGCAGCCCGCGAAATCCCTGCCGCCTATTGGCGCAGCCTATTTCGCCAGTCATGCCCCGGCGCCGGCGGCGCCCAGGCGGCAAGTTGCCGGCTCTCTACCTCCCATCGGGCAGGCTTATTTCGAGAGCCGCGCCCGCGCCGTCTCCGATTGAACGGCTGAAGCCCGGCCCTCGCTTGGCGTCAACCGGCCTGCGCCTCGAAAACCGCCCGTTGCGCGGCGAAGGCGCGCTTGAAGGCGGGGCGGGCTTCGCCGCGCGCGACATAGGCAGCGAGATTCGGGAATTCCTCCAGCAGGCCCGATCCCGTCAGCCGGCGCAGCACCTGCACCATCACAAGGTCGCCGGCGCTGAAGCCGCCATCCAGCCACTCGGCATCGCCCAAGCGTGCGGACAGAGCACGCAGCCGCTTGCGGACGCGGTCGCCCAGTATGGCCCGGCGTTCCTGGAACCAGGGTTTGTCCTGCTCGAAATATTCGGGCGTTTCCCATTCGGTGATCACCGGCTCGATGGTGCTGAGGGCGGCGAACATCCAGGTGATGGCGCGCGCCCGGGCCTTGGCGTCCTCCGGCAGAAGGCCCGTATGACCTTGCGCGATATGAAACACGATCGCGCCCGACTCGAACAGGGACAGGTCTCCTTCCTCATAACTGGGAATCTGCCCGAAGGGCTGATGCGCCAGATGCGCGGGCTGCTTCATCTCGGCGAAGGACACCAGACGGACATCATAGGGCTGGCCCACTTCTTCAAACGCCCAGCGGACAGGCATGTCGCGCGCCATGCCCTGGCCGCGATCGGGAGAGGTTGCGAAAGCGGTGATGGTGGGCTTCATGGGAAGACTCCGATCAGGGGATATGCCGCCATGACGTTTATCATGGCGGCTGGATGATTTCAGATGCGCTTGGCAAGCGCCTCAAGCTGGTCGGCGCAGATGCCCCAGCCCTGATGGAAGCCCATCTGCTCATGGGTCTGGCGGTCTTCCTTGCTCCAATGGCGGGCGCGGGCGGTATAGCGGGTCTTGCCGCCTTCATCGGCGAAGGTGAGAACCACGGTCATGAAGGGCTTGCCGCTCGGCTGCCAGTCGCCGGTATAGGCATCGGTGAAAACCAGCTTTTCGTTCGGCACGATTTCCAGATAGGTGCCGGGGCAGGGGATTTCCTGGCCCTCCGGGCTCTTCATCACGATCATGTTGCAGCCGCCGACCTTCAGATCGACCTTGGCGACCGGGGTCGTATAGGGCTTGGGCGCGAACCATTGCTTGATCAGGTCCGGATCGGTCCAGCAGCGGAACAGTTTTTCGCGGGGCGCGTCGAGCAGGCGGTCGAGGACGAGTTCGTTTTCCTGGGACATGGCGGGTTCCTTTGGTTCGGTTCTGCTCCAAGGACGGTCCGCTCCGGCCGGGGCCGACAGGACACCCCAAAAAAGCGGGAAAATAATTTAAGGTTCGATGTCGGAAGCCCCCGCGCCCATCCGTCCTTGGGCCAGATAAGGAAGACTCCATGCTTTACGCCATCCTCTGCTACCACGACGAAAACACGGTCTGGTCCTGGAGCAAGGAAGAAGACGCTGCCGTCATGGACAAGATCGGCGCGGTGCGAAGCCGGCTGACCGCCCAGGGCAAGCTGGGCGCTTCGCTGCGTCTGATGCCGACCACGGCCGCGACAACCTTGCGCAAGAACCAGGACCCGCCGCTGGTGATCGACGGACCTTTCGCCGAGACGAAGGAGCAGCTGCTGGGCTTCTACATCCTGGACGTCGAGAATTTGGAAGCGGCGCTGGATGCGGCGCGCGAGATCGCGGCGGTCAATCCCGGCGGGGCGTTCGAGATCCGCCCCATCGCCCTTTTCAATCCTGACGCGCGCAAGGGTGCGCAACCGGCATGACAGACCTGGCCTGGATCGGCGCCGCCCTGGCCGCCGCCCGCCCACAGGCGGTGGGCGCCTTGCTGCGCTATTTCCGCGATCTCGACCGCGCGGAGGAAGCGTTTCAGGAAGCGGCGCTCCGGGCGATGAAGAACTGGCCGCAGAACGGGCCGCCGCGCGATCCCGCCGCCTGGCTGATCCTGGTGGGCCGCAACGCGGGGCTCGATGGCGTGCGCAAGCAGGCGCGCACCGTGGCGCTGCCGGAAGAAGATTCGATTTCCGATGTCGAGGATGTTGAAGCGCCGCTGGCCGAAAGGCTGGACGGTTCGCATTATCGCGACGATGTGCTGCGGCTTTTGTTCATCTGCTGCCATCCCGATTTGCCGGCGACGCAGCAGATCGCGCTGGCGCTGCGCATCGTCTCGGGCCTCACCGTCAAGCAGATCGCCCGCGCCTTCCTGGTGAGCGAAGCGGCGATGGAGCAGCGCATTACCCGCGCCAAGCAGCGGGTGGCGCGCGCCGATGTGCCGTTCGAGGCGCCGGGCCCGGTGGAACGCAGCCAGCGCCTCGCCGCCGTGATGGCGATGGTCTATCTGGTGTTCAACGAAGGTTATTCCGCCGGCGACGGGGAAGCGCGCGCCGCCTTGTGCGACGAAGCGATCCGGCTGGGGCGGCTCTTGCTTCGCCTGTTCCAGACCGAGCCGGAAGTGATGGGGCTGACCGCGCTGATGCTGCTGCAACATGCCCGCGCCCATGCCCGCTTCGATGCCGGGGGCGAGATCGTCCTTCTGGAAGATCAGGACCGCGCACAGTGGGACGGCGAATTGATCGGCGAAGGCTTGGCCTTGATGGACAAGGCGATGCGGCACAACCGGCCCGGGCCTTATCAGATCCAGGCCGCCATCGCCGCCACCCATGCCCGCGCCGCCCGCGCGGCGGATACCGATTGGGCGGGGATCGATGCTCTGTATGCGGCGCTGGAACGGATGCAGCCTTCGCCGGTGATCACGCTGAACCGCGCGGTCGCGACCGCCAAGCTGCACGGCCCGGAAGCGGCGCTGGCGATGATCGCGCCGCTGGAAAAGGTGCTTGGCGGTTATTTCAATTTCTATGGCGTGCGCGGGGCTTTCCAGCTGCAACTGGGACGCAGCGCCGAGGCCCGCGCCGATTTCAACCGCGCTATCGCGCTGGCCAACACGCCGGCGGAAGCGGCCCATATCCGCCGCCATCTCGACCGGCACCTGCTGGAAGCGCAGACACGATAACCCGCCCGTCAGGGGGAAATCACGATCTCGATCAGGTTGGGCTTGCCCGATGCGATGGCGGCGGCGACCGTGTCCGCGATATCGGAGGCCCTGTCGATGCGCCGCGCCGGCACGCCCATCGACAGCGCCAGCGCCGGATAGTCGATCGCCGGCCGCTCGATATCCATGGCGATGAAGCGGTTGGCGCGGGCGGCGAGATAATTTTCGCGGCCGCGCATGAAGTTCTTGAGGATATTGTATTCGCGATTGTTCATCACGATGAAGGTGACGGGCAGCTCTTCATGCGCCGCCGTCCATAGCGCCTGGGGCGAATAAAGCGCCGCGCCGTCGCCCACCAGCGACACCACCGGGGCGCGTCCCAGGCCCAGGCTGGCGCCTACCGCCGCGGGCATGCCCCAGCCCAGCGCGCCGCCGCGCAAGAAGGAATATTGGTGGTTCGAGGGACTGTTGAGAAAGCCGCGCACGCCTTCGGACGTCGCCACCGCCTCGTCCACGATGGCGATGTCGGGTCCGATGGCCTTCATGACTTCATGGGCGGCGACCAGAGGCGCGATGACGGGCGCCTGCCAGAGGGCGGCAGCCTGCGCTTCCAGCGCCTTGCGGGCGGCGCGCTGGCGTTCCGCGGCTTCGCGCACGAGCGCGGCGCGGCGCGGCGCCAGCGGCGCGGCCTTCTTAGCCACCAGCGGGTTGAGCACGCGCAGGGAATCGCGGATGTCGCCCACCACCGACAATTCGGTCATGTAGGTGCGGCCCAGGTCGCGCACATCTGCGGTCAACTGGAA
>JAFKFF010000252.1 GCA_017307315.1 Alphaproteobacteria bacterium | reverse complement strand
AAGGCGCCGGGCTTCGGCGATCGCCGCAAGGCCATGCTGGAAGACATCGCCATCGTCACCGGCGGCCAGGTCATCAGCGAGGACATCGGCATCAAGCTCGAGAATGTGAAGCTCAACATGCTCGGCACCGCCAAGAAGGTCCGCCTCGACAAGGAAAACACCACCATCGTCGACGGCGCCGGCAAGAAGGCCGACATCCAGGCCCGCGTCGGCCAGATCAAGGCCCAGATCGAAGAGACCACCAGCGACTATGACAAGGAAAAGCTGCAGGAACGCCTGGCCAAGCTCGCCGGCGGCGTTGCGGTGATCCGCGTCGGCGGCGCCACGGAAGTCGAAGTCAAGGAGCGCAAGGACCGCGTCGACGACGCGCTGAACGCCACCAAGGCGGCGGTCGAGGAAGGCATCGTGCCCGGCGGCGGCACCGCCCTGCTCTATGCCTCCAAGAACCTCGCCAACCTCACCGGCGACAATGACGACCAGACCCAGGGTATCGCCATCGTGCGCCGCGCGATCCAGTACCCCATCCGTCAGATCGTCGAGAATGCCGGCCAGGAAGCCTCGATCGTTGTGGGCAAGCTGCTGGAACAGAAGTCCGGCAATTACGGCTATGACGCCCAGACCGAGAAGTATGTCGACTTCATCGATGCCGGCATCGTGGACCCCACCAAGGTGGTGCGCGTGGCGTTGCAGAACGCGGCTTCGGTCGCCAGCCTGCTGATCACGACGGAAGCGATGATCGCCGACCGTCCCGAGAAGAAGGCCCCGGCGATGCCGGGCGGCGGCGGCATGGGCGGCATGGGCGACATGGACTTCTAAGTCCAGCCCAGGTTGCAGAGACGAAGGAAAGCCCGGTTGCCGCGAAAGCGTCAGCCGGGCTTTCCGCTTCTGGCGGGTCCGGCACCGCCCGCTCTGGAACTTCCCCGCCCGTCAAAGTCGGACGCATTTTGCGACAATTCCCTGCCCGCCGCCGGGCCGCCCGGCTTGAATGGCTGGCCCCGCGGGTTCAATCTCGCGCTTCACGCGACGCAAGACTTTTCCGGAGGCTTCCATGCCGGCTCAAGCCACGAAATTCGCCGAATCCGATACCTATGTCCGCGAATTGATGCGTGAAGCCCGGGCCGTGCCCGAGCCCCGGTCCAGCGGTGCCCTGCCGCTCAAGCGGCGCTCGTTCCTGAAACTGGCGGGTGCGGGCGGCGCGGGCCTGGTGATCGGATTCCACGTCCCCAAGGCCAAGGCCGCGACCGAAACGCCGCAGGCCGCCGCCGAAGCCAGCAAGGACCAATCCATCAACGCCTTCGTCCGCATCGCGCCGGACAACAAGGTCACCGTCTATTCCAAGGCGCCGGAAATCGGCCAGGGCATCAAGACCGCCTTCGGCCTGATCATCGCCGAAGAGCTCGATGCCGACTGGAACCATGTCGTGGTCGAGCAGGCCGACTTCAATCCCAAGGTCTATGGTTATCAGGGCGCCGGCGGTTCGACCTCGCTCCCGCGCGCCTGGGACCAGCTGCGCGAAGCTGGCGCCGCCGCCAAGGCGATGCTGATCGCCGCCGCGGCCAAGCAGTGGAACATCAAGCCGTCGGAAATCGTGGCGCAGAATTCGCGCCTCACCCATGCCGCCAGCGGCAGGACCGGCACCTATGGCCAGTTCGCCAACGCCGCCGCCAAGATGCCCGTGCCCGATCCCAAGTCGCTGGTGCTCAAGACGCGGGCGCAGTACCGCCTGCTCGGCCGGCGCCATCGCGGCGTCGACGATCCCAAGATCGTCAGCGGCAAGCCCCTGTTCGGCATCGATGTGCAATTGCCCGGCATGCTCTATTGCAACTATGCCAAATGCCCCGCGGTCGGCGGCAAGGTGAAGTCCGCCAACTATGCCGAGATCAAGGCGATGCCCGGCATCGTCGGTTGCTTCGCGGTCGAAGGCACCGGCAAGCCGACCGAATGCATGCCCGGCGTCGCCATCATCGCGAAGAACACCTGGTCCGCGTTCGAAGCCCGCAAGAAGCTGAAAGTGGAATGGGACGAAAGCGAAGCATCGAAGGATTCGACCACGCAATTTTCGGCCCGGGCAAAGGAGTATGCCAAGAAATTTCCGGCCGAGACCGATAGCAATGTCGGCGACGTGGACAAATCCTTCGCCAATTCCGGTAAGACGGTCGAGGCCTATTACGAATATCCTTTCGCCTCACACGCCACCATGGAGCCGATGAACACCACGGCGCACTGGCATGACGGAATGGTCGAGATCTGGTCGCCCACCCAGCAGCCCAATCGCGGCCAACCTCTCGTGCAGGCAGCGCTCGGCATTCCCGAAGACAAGGTGGTGATCCATCAGACGCGCGCGGGCGGCGGCTTCGGCCGGCGCCTGATGAACGACTACATGGTGGAAGCGGCGGTGATCGCCAAGCGCGTCGACGGTCCGGTCAAGGTGCAGTGGAGCCGCGAGGACGACTTCACCCACGACTTCTTCCGTCCCGCCGGCTATCACGCCTTCAAGGGCGCCATCGACAAGAATGGCAAGCTCGACGACTGGTAGGAGCATTTCATAACCTTCACCGCCGACGGACAGAAGCCGGTGTCGGGCGGCAGCTATTCCGACTATCTGGAATATTCGACCAAGGCGCCCAATCTGCGCCGTGCCGTCACCATGATGCCGCTGATGATTCCGACCGGCCCCTGGCGCGCGCCGGGCGATAATGCCCAGGTCTTCGCGCAGCAGAGCTTCCTGGCCGAAATGGCGCACGCCTCGGGGCGCGATCATGTCCAGTTCCTGCTGGATGCGGTCAACCGCGACGTGCCGGAGCTGGCGCCGAAAGACGCCAAAGTGAATTTCAATCCAGCGCGCGCCAGCGGCGTGATCAAGCTCTGCGCCGAAAAGGCCGGCTGGGGCAGGAAACTTCCCAAGGGTCGCGGCATCGGCCTTGCCTGGTGCTATTCGCACGCCGGCCATGTCGCGCAAGCCGTGGAGCTCAGCGTCGACGACAAGAAGCGCATCACCATCCACCGGGTGGTGGTCGCCGCCGACATCGGGCCGGTGGTCGATATGGCGGGCGCGGAATCCCAGGCGCAAGGCGCGTCCGTCGACGGCTTCTCCACCGCGATGGGGCTGGAGATCGCCATCGAGAATGGCCGCATCCAGCAACAGAATTACAACGCCTATCCGATCCTGCGCATTCCCTTTACGCCCAAGGTCGTGGAAGCGCACTTCATCCAGTCGGACTATCCGCCCACCGGCATGGGCGAACCGGCCCTGCCCGCCATGGCGCCGGCGGTGGCGCACGCCATCTTCGCCGCCACGGGCGAAAGGCTGCGCAGCATGCCGTTCCGGCGGATGGGATACACGGTCTGACCCGCTGACTTACTCGCCGGTGGCGCGGGGCGCTTCCAGCACCCGGACCGCCTGGCTGCCCCGCGCACCGGCCGGCAACAGGCGGAATGTGCTCAAGGTCGCGCCCAGAAGCGCGAAGCCCATGCCCACCGCCAGGGATATCCGTGTGCCTTCGGCCGGATAACGGGCCAGGAGCATCGCCACCAGCGCCGCGCCCATGGTCTGGCCCAGGAGCCGGGCCGTTCCCAGCATCCCCGATGCCCCGCCGCTGCGCTCGCGCGGCGCCGCCGCGATCATGGTGCGGTTGTTGGGGGACTGGAACAGGCCGAAGCCGGCCCCGGCCAAGGCCATGCGCCAGACGATGTCGGAAACGCCCGGATGGGGCGGCAGCAGGGCGAGCGACGCCAGCCCGCCCGCAAAGACCAGAAGCCCGATGCCGCCCAGAAGCCCCGCCGGATAGCGCTCCGCCAGTCAGCCCGCGACGGGGGCCGTGAAGGCGACGCCGATCGGCCAGGGCGTGATCAGAAGTCCGATCTCCACCGCCGAATAGCCGAAGCGGTCCTGCAGATAGAAGGGCAGCGCCACGAAAGCCAGCATCTGGGCGCAGAAGGATGCGATCGAGGTCAAGATCGAAAGCGCGAAGATGGGAATGCGCAACAGGTCGACCGGAAGCAAGGGCGAAGCGGCACGCAGTTCCCGCCGCACCAGGATCGTGCCGGCGATAACGGCGCCGACGAATTCCGCCGCGAAAAGAAGCGGCGCTTCGCCATGGCCGGCGCCGTCGATGGCGGCAATGCCGATGCCGAAGGTGAGCGCACTGAGGATGGCGCCCCGCCAGTCGAAGGCATGCGGCGCTTTCGGCGTATGGGGGAGCGCGCGCCGCCCGATCAGCACCGCCGCGATCCCGACCGGAATATTGATGGCGAAAAGCCAGGGCCAGTTGCCCAGCGAGAGAATGCCCGCCGCCAGGGTCGGCCCCACCGCCGCCGACACCGCCACCACCAGCGCGTTGATCCCGATGCCATGGCCGAGCTGGTTGCGGGGATAGGTGAAGCGGACCAGCGCCGCGTTCACGCTCATGATGCCCGCCGCGCCGAAGCCCTGGACGATGCGCGCCAGGGTCAACAGCGGCAAGGTATGGGCCAGCGCGCAGAAGAGCGATGCCAGGGTGAAGAGCGCCAGCCCCGCCAGCTAGACCCGCCGGTAGCCGATGATCTCGCCCAGCGAAGCCAGCGGCAGAAGCGAAATGGTGATGGCGAGCTGGTAACCGTTGACGATCCACACCGAAAAGGAAGGGCTGGCGTGAAGGTCCTGGGCGATGGTGGGCAGCGCGACATTGGCGATGGCGCCATCGATCACCGCCATCACGATGCCCAGCACGATGGTGAGGATCGCCCAATAGCGCTGGGGAAAGGGCAGTCCGTCTTCGGCCTGTGTCATGCGCCTTTGGGGTTATTCCGGCGCGCGCAAATAAGGCTCGACGGTCCCCTTGTATTTCACGGTCATGGCATTGCCGTGCCGGTCCACGGTCTTGCCCACCGCCAGGCGCACCCAGCCCTCGCTGACGCAATATTCCTCGACATTGGTGCGCTCCACCCCGTTGAAGCGGATGCCCACGCCGCGTTCCAGCAATTCGGCATTGTGGTAGGGACTCTTGGGATCGGTGGAAAGCCGGTCGGGCAACGGTTCGCTCATGACAAAACCTTTACGGAAACAGGGCTTTGATAGGCCCAACCCCTGCTTGATTGCAATGCTGTTTCGGGCTCAAGTCCCGCCCGCATAATATTCTTCAGGGAGATCCCATTGGCTTTCACCATCTATGACGCATCCGTTCCGCCCCTGGCTCATATGCTGGGAAGCTTCCATTCGGTCCTGGGCAAGGCCGAGGCGCACGCCAAGGAAAAAGGCGAAGACGTCAATTCCTATCTGGAATTGCGGCTGGCTCCCGACATGCTGCCCCTCACCGCCCAGGTGCGGATCGCCACCGACATGGCCAAGGGCGGCGCGGCGCGGCTGGCGGGCGCGGAAATCCCCACCTATGAGGACACGGAAACCACGGTCGAAGAATTGAAGGCGCGCCTTCTCAAGACCATCGCATTCCTCAAAGGCCTGGATGCGGCGAAATTCGCGGGCGCGGAAGACCGTCACATCCACCTGAAATTCCCGCAAGCCGAATTCAATTTCAATGGCAAGGACTATCTGAACAACTGGGTTCTGCCCAACGTCTATTTCCACATCACCACCGGCTACGACATCCTGCGCAACAAGGGCGTTGCCCTGGGCAAGCAGGATTTTCTGGGCGGCCAGAAATAATCCGGCCGCTTGTCGAACGGAAAAGGCGGCGCCACGGCGCCGCCTTTTTCTTTTCCAGTGTCAGCGCGCGGAACGCGCCTTGAAATACTCTTCCCGCAGCGAGCCGTCGGGTTGCAGCACCTTGGCGACAAAACCGCCGTCCGGATCGGGCGTCACGGGCGATCGCGAAGTCTCGGGCCGGGGTGTGGGCCGGATCGCAGGCACGATCTGCATGGGTGGAAGAGCGGGCAAAGCCGCAGCTTGCGGCTGTGAAGACGGCGGAACCGGAATCGCGATCTTTCCTTCCATCTCCTTTTGCAGTATCCGCGCCTGGCCGGACGGCTCGAACAGGATACGGATACGCGGAAGTTCGGGATGGAGAAGCAGGACATAGGCCGCACCGCCCGCCATCGCTACGAGCTCACGGTCGACGACGCGACCGCCTTCGTGACCTACCGCCGCCAGGACGGCGTCATCACCTTCGTCCA
>JAFKFF010000486.1 GCA_017307315.1 Alphaproteobacteria bacterium | reverse complement strand
AATCGGGCCGGCCGTCCCTGATATTCGCCAGCACCTTGGGCAGGATCGAACGTCCCGCTTCGCCGCTGGGCGTGGGTTCGGGCAGCTCTTCATCTTCGAAGCCACCCGTCCGCGCCGGAACGGCGATGGGGGCGGGGATGTTGGTGACCACCGCCACCACGGTGGTCTTGCGGTGCCGGCGGATCTTGCGGGTCGAGCGCGCCACCGCGAGGCGGTAGATCTTGTCCGCCACCGCATGGTCGCGATGGTCGGCCAGCCAGGCCTTCAGTGGACCAATGTCAACATGCTTGGCCGCGATCAGGTGGGCGGCTTCCGCATAGCCTTGAAGTATTGGATCAGAAATTTTGTCTAAAAGTTTCTTGGCTTTCGAGATTTTGCCTTCGCGTTCGGCCGCGAACGCTTCCCGGTACAGGGCGACGTCAGCGGCGTTCAGGATCCGAGGGCGAGCGGGAGCGGCCGGCGCACTGGACTGCTGGCTCTGGGCCCACCCGGTCTGGGCCAGAAGCAACACAAATCCCAGCGCCAACGCGATGCGCATCCGCCTTTCCCTCCGACAGCGAATCTAACTAACCCGCGCGGGCCTCGTGGGGCAACCCGAGCGTTTCCATGCGGGCGGCCAAGGCCTGCAGGTCGCGCCAGGCCAGTTTCTTGTGCGCTGGCTGGCGCAACAGATAGGCGGGATGGAGGGTCGGCATCACCGGCACCATGGCGTCCGCCACCCGATATTCCAGCCAGCGGCCGCGGGACTTCATGATGCCTTCGGTGATGCCCATCACATGGCGGGCGGCGACCGCTCCCAGAAGAACGATGACGCCTGGATTGGCCAGCTCGATATGCCGGCGCAGGAAGGGCAGGCATATGGCCGCTTCCTCCGGCGAGGGATCGCGATTGTCCGGCGGCCGCCAGTTGATGACATTGGTGATGTAGCAGTTGCGGCGGCGGTCGAGCCCGATGCTGGCCAGCATCTTGTCCAGCAGCTGGCCGGCCCGGCCGACGAACGGCT
>JAFKFF010000485.1 GCA_017307315.1 Alphaproteobacteria bacterium | reverse complement strand
GTGAAAGCCTGAAACGAAAAAGCCTCGCTCTGCGGCGAGGCTTTTTCTTTCTTCCCTTGACGCTTTGATCTAGCGCACAAAAACCCGCACTTCGCTCGACTGCGCCGCCGGATCGGTGGACGAGGCCACGTTCAGCCGCGAGGCCGGGACGCCCATGTCGGTCATCGAGCGCATCACGTCCTGGGCATGGCGGCGCGCCGTGGTCTGGGCGATCTGCACCGAAGCGGCGTTGCCGCGCGTCGGCGCCACCGCCACCACCTGGAAGCTGGCATTGGGGCGCGATTGCAGCGCCTGATTCAGGGCCGCGTATAAAATCTGCTGATAATCGACATTGGGACGGTCGAAGCGCACCACCACCAGCGGCGTTCCCACGCCCGCGAATTGCAGATTGCTGGTCGCCGCGGCGGCGGAAAGACCCGGCGCGCCGCCATAAAGCTCGCCCGACTTGATGGAGTTGGACAGGATGGCGAGGTTGCTGCGCTCGTTGGCGGCATAGGCCGTCTGGCGCTGCACATTGTCGGAGACTTCTTTCAGCAGGCGGTCGATCAGGACGATGGTCTGATTGGTCTCGTCTTCCAGCAATTGCAGTTGGCGATGATCCTCATCCACCGCGCCCGACACGTTGAAGGTGGCGCCGATCTGGTTCAGCACGAAATGGGCGGTGGAGGAATCGTTGGTGACGTCGGTGCCCAGCGCCGTCAGCTGGTTGATGTTGGCCGACAACGTGTCGAGCGAGGCCTGGGCCGAATTCCATTCGCTCACCAGTTCGGGATTGCCCTTGGTGGTGCCGATTTGCAGGCGGGCGGTGATGCGTGCCTTGGATTCCTGGTAGGCGGTGGCCGAGGCCGCGCCGCTGTTGCGCAATTCGGCCAGCCGCTGGGCATTGCCGCCCAGCTTGGTTTCCAGGCCCGAGACCTGGGCCCTGAGTGCCTGGATGGTCTTGTTGACCTGGGTGCCGGTGTCGCTGCCCGGGTCGATGGTGACCGGATTGATGGTGGCGACCAGGGC
>JAFKFF010000345.1 GCA_017307315.1 Alphaproteobacteria bacterium | reverse complement strand
CGGGATAGGCGTCGATCGGCAGCCGCGAAAAGGCATAAACGCCCGCGCCGGCCAGAAGCGTTGCCAGAACGAGAACCAGCAGGCGCTGGCTGAGAGCGAATTCGACGATCCGGGTGAGCATCGTCAGTCCTCTGAGCCCGCCGCCTTGAGTTCCGTCACCCCGCTCACCGCGATCGTATCGCGCGGCGAGATCGAGCCTTGGATCGTGGCGTCGCGGGCGCCCCGCGCCAGGATGCGTACCGGCACCGGCTCGAAGCCGCCGGGCCGCGCGGCGAACACGACGGGGCCTTTCTTCATTTGAATCACCGCCGCTCGGGGAACATTGAAGCTGCCCGCGACCGCCTTGCGCCGGATGGCAAGGCGTACCGTTTGCCCGCTGACCAGGACCGCAGACCCGGTGAGCCGCGCGCGCACCATGGCGCCGCGCGTCCTGGGATCGATGCTGGTCCCGGCCGCCACCACCGTGCCGGTCACCCCTGGCAGGCCTTCCAGAACGACGCTATCGCCCGCGGCGACCAGGCCAATGACGGCGGCGGGCAACGTGCCCTCCACCCACATCTCGTCCTTGGTGTCGATGTTCAGGATGGGCTGCATCGCGCCTACCTGCTCGCCTGCGGAAACAGCGATGGCGGAAACGCGGCCGTCTGCCGGCGCCAGAAGCCGGTAACTGCCGCCTTCCCCGGCAGCAGCCAAGGCCATGGTATGGCGCGAGGCGGCAAGATCGGCGGCCACCGACGCAGCCTCGGCTTGCGCCTCTTCCGCGCGGCTGGCCGGCGCGATGCCTTCCTTGACCAGCAGGCGGGCACGGTTCGCCGCCGCGTCCGCCGCACGGGAACGCGCCTCGAGCCCGCGCAGCTTGGCCTCTCCCGCCTGCATGTCGGCGCTGACAAACAGCGCCAGCGCATCGCCCTTGCGCACCGCATCTCCTTCCAGCTTGAGCAGGCGCTCCACCGTGCCGGCGAAGGGAGCCGGCACCGGGCGGCGCGAGTCCGGCGCGGGCGCGATATGGCCCAACACCGAAACGACGGGCTGCGCGACGGCCTTCTGCACCGGCACGGTATGGATTCCCAGGCGCGCCGCCTGCTCGGGCGTGACCGCGATGGTGCCGGCCAGCGCCGGCGACCAGGACATCAGGCAAAAAAGGAGGCAGGGAACGGCACTACGCATGGCGCTTGCTTCTCGATGAGTGAAAAAGTTCGACAGTGGCGGAAAACCCGCCTTCGGCGCGGTTTGCCAGATGCAACGCCCCTTCCAGGGCCTGTGCGATGTCCCGGGCGATGGCCAGGCCCAGGCCGGTACCCGGCACATTCTGGTCCAGCCGGACGCCGCGCCCCGCCAGCGAAACGAGCGCCTCCTCCGGCACGCCGGCGCCGTCATCCAGCACATGAATGCGAATCCGGTCGCCGCTGGCCGATGCTTCGACCCGGATGGCGTGGCGCGCCCATTTGCAGGCATTGTCGAGCAGGTTGCCCAAAATCTCGGTGAGGTCTTCGGCGTCCGCCGCCACGGTCAGGCTTTCGGGGATAGCGAGGCTCCAGGACAATTCGTGGCCCGCAGGCGTTCGCCGCAACGAAGCGACCAGCCGCTCGACCACCGGCAGGAGCGGCGTGGGCGAAAGCGTCTCCCCGCCCCGCATCCGCGCCCGCGTCAATTCCCGCTGGACATGGCGGCCCATCTGCCGGGCAAGCGAGGCCATCTCGTCGGCGATCTCGCTTTCGCCACGCGCCCTGAGCCGTTCCGCATCGGATTGAAGAACCGCGAGCGGCGTCTTGAGGCCATGCGCGAGATCGGTCGCGCGCGCGCGCGCTTTCGCGAGCGATTCATCCTGCGCCGTCAGAAGCGCATTGGCCTCTTCCACCAACGGGGTCACTTCGGCCGGAAAATCGCCTTCCAGCCGCCGCGCCGCACCGGTGCGCACATCGTTCAGGCTTTTGCGGATCGCGTCCAAGGGACGAAGCCCGATCCCGATATAGATCCAGGTCGCGGCCAGCAGCAGAAGACCGATGACCGTCATGGAGGGCCACAGGTCGGCGGCGAAAGCACGGCGCGCGGAATCGATTTCGGCCATGTCCATGGCGACCGCCATGCGCAAGGCATGGCTGCCACCGAGCTGGTCGAACACCACGACACGCTCCTGCACCCGCACCGGCGCGCCTTTGGGGCCGATCAGGACATGGCTGTCCACCGCGCCCGGCGCCACCACGTCCCTGGGCAGAGGGATGTGGGAATCCCAGAGCGAGCGGGATCCCAGCAGGAAGCCGGTCTTGTCTTCGCCGATCTGCCAGTAGAGGCCGCTCAAGGGCTCGCCGAAGCGGGCATCCTCCAGCTGGCGGTTCAAGCTGATCGTGCCGTCGGGCGCGATTTCCACCGCCGCGATCAGCTGGCGCAGGAAAGACTGCAATTCGCCGTCATAGTGGCGGGTGACGTGGCGCTCGAACAATTGGGTGAGGAGCACGCCCGCCACCGCCAGCGCCGCGGCCACGCAAAGAAGCGCGGCAACGAACAGCCGAAGACGCAAGGAACGCCGCATCATGCGCCCCCGCCGGTCAATATGTAGCCATAGCCGCGCCGCGTCTCGATGCGGGAGGAGCCCAGCTTGCGCCGAACGCGGCCGACCAGCACCTCGATGGAATTGGTGGTGTAGGCGGAATCGCCGCCATAAAGATGATCCAGAAGCTCCGACTGGGACACCGAACGGTCCGCGTTGAACGCCAGATAGCAAACCAGGCGATATTCATGCGGCGTCAGTTCGACCGGCGCGCCCGCGACCCGGATCTGCATCCGGCGCGCATCGATGGCAATGTCTCCCACCGTGCGGACCGGCGCCGCATGCCCCGCCTTGCGCCGCACGATGGCGCGCAGCCGCGCCAGCACTTCCTCCATCTGGAAAGGCTTGGGAAGATAATCGTCCGCGCCCGCTTCTATCCCCTCGACCCGCTCGGTCCAGTCGCCACGGGCGGTCAGAATCAAAATGGGCGCATTCATGCCGGCCTGCCGCCAGCGCTTGAGAATGGTGAGACCGTCCAGCCCCGGCAATCCCAGGTCCAGGATCACCGCGTCATAATCCCCGACCTCGCCCTTGAACCAAGCCTCCTTGCCGTTTCCCTCCAGATCGACCCCGAAGCCGGCCGCCTGCAGCGCTTCGCGCAGGTTGCGCGCCAGCCTTTCGTCATCCTCTACGATCAGGACCCGCATGACGCCACCTCAACCCGCCGGCCGGAGCGGGCATCGAAATGCAGATATTGGACATGGCCGCCCCGCACGACGCGGAACTCGTAGAGCCAGGCGCCGCGATGCTGCTCCAGCACCTGGCCCACGATCTCGCCTTCTATCTGGGGGCGCGCCCGTTTCAGTATCTGCTCGAAAGGCGCCGCGTCACCGCGCTGCACCGCCGCCCGCGCACCCTCCTGATCGACCGCGCCATGAAAATCGCCTTTGAGGTGGCATTGCGCGCCGGCACTTGCCGGGACCGACAAGGCCAGGAATAGACCGATACCGATGATGCGCCCTGCCGCCATCTCCTCACACCTCGCAAACTTGGCCTGACAAAAGCCTGACATTGGGAGCGAGGGGAACAAAGTCCGTTGCGGGCGTTGCCCGCCCTTATGTCATCCCTTTGAAATCACGCGAAATTTATCGCCCCGCCAAAAGAGTCTCCCCGGCGCGGGAAGGCCGGTCACACCGATGGCGCCTTCGGTTTCGCAATTTTGTCCCGGTCGAAGGCCGGTGGACCTCTGCCACCCGGGTCCGTCTCGCCTGTTGATGATCCGTGTCCCATTGGGCCGCGATAGGGTCCACAGGCGCGCCAGAGCCCCGCAGGGATTGCGGCTTCAGGACTCTTTTTTTATCAGCCCCACCAATTCCGTCCTGAATTCGGCGCGGGAAAATACGTCGTCGATGATTTTCGTCGAATAGCCTTCGAATTCGAGCGTGCTTCTGATGGCGGCAAGAGTACGGTTGCCCTCTCCGGCAAGCTCGATCGCCCGCGTCAATGCCGTTTTGATGCGTCCCGGAGTTCCAATATGAGACGCGCCGTCCGAGGGAGAAATCCGCTCCCGCATTTCGACTCGGCCTTGCATGGGGCCGGAAGGATCTGAAGCTTTCCCGATCATCGGCGATACAGAAAAGCCATGCCGGAAGAGCATCAATCGTCCGCAAGATTGGCATGCAGGCTAGAGTCGGGCGTTCGGGAAGCGCGCATACGCCATTCGTGCGTTGCGCATCGTCACTTCGTTGAAAGATCGATTCTTTGATATGGAATCGCGCGCAATTCCGCGGCGGCTCCGACTTGCGGCGGGCGATGCCTTGGCCGGAGATCGCCCTTCACGCGAATTTCTTTTCTCAAAAAAGCTTTTTTGATTCCATTACCCAATAGGTCAGGCAAGCAAGGTTGACCCGCAGGGAAGCAGAGTTCATGATTCCCTTGGGAGGGCTTTGGTATGGCTAGCCACATTTACACCATTCGCCAGCTTACCAGGGAATTGCGCGTTACGGCACGCACGCTGCGCTTCTACGAGGACGAAGGCATGATCTTCCCCTCCCGCCGCGGCAGCCAGAGACTGTACAACAGTCACGATCGCGCACGCCTGATCATCATTCTGCGGGGACGCAGGCTGGGGTTCAGCGTGGCCGAAATGCGGGAAGTGTCGCGGATGTACGACTACAAGGACGGAACCCCGGATCAGATGCGCATGGCGCGGCGCAAATTCGAATCCCGCATCCGCGAGCTGGGCGAGAAAAAGATGGATCTCGAGCAAGCGCTGCGGCAACTGCGCGGCTGCATCGTCGAAATCGATGACGCACTGAAGGGCAAGCCGCGAACGCCCTGGCAGGACTTCTTTGAAAAAGAGAGCGCGATTCCGGCCCTGACGCTGTCGAACTAGGCTTCCTGTCCCGTCATCAGCGAACCGTGGTGCGTGGCGAGGCGCATCGCCGCCGCTCGCGCCATCCTTCCTCAAGGCAAAAAAAGGCCCAGGCCGTTAGGCCTGGGCTTAGTAACTCCTCTGCGCTTAGGGTCCGCAGCGGAATTGTGTTCGGGGCAGGCTTACCAGTTGATGGTCAGACGCCCGTAATAGTAGCCACCATACGGATCGTACGGCGTTCCGACGGGGTCATAGGCTACCACGCCGCCACCGCACGGGTTCACGCCGCCGCTGGAGTTCGTCCCGCCGATCACGCAACTGGATTTGGCGGGAATACCGAAGACGTTGTTGGCGCCAATCGCCAGCTGCACTGTCTCGGTGAAGTTATAGCGGCCTTCCAGATCGGTGATGCCGACGCTGCCCGTGCTGACATCATAATAAGGCAGGCCGCCATTGGGGGAGGTAAGCCCCTTGTCCGGGCCATAGAAGGTCTCCCGGAAGGTGAAGCCCCACTCATCCAGCGACCAGGTTCCGGTCAGGCCGACTTTCAGGTTGGGCGTGTTGTGGGCGAAATTGAACAAGGTCAGCGGAGTGAAGAAGGTTCCCCCCGGGACCCCCGTCAGCTGCGGCGGCACCGGCGCCACACGCGAGACTTTGATCGAGTTGTAATTGCCGGCCAAGGTCCAGTCGATCAGGCCCATATCGCCGAAATCGGTGGGATAGCTGACCGTCAAATCCACGCCCTGGGTCAGGGTGCCGAAGCCGTTCACGAAGGACGAACAACCCACGCGGCCGGCGGTCGGATCCAGCGACACGCCGAGAGCGGCGATCGCATCGCCGCACAACGGAATCAGAGGCGTGCCGCCCCTGAGATACACGGTGCTGGACGAGGAGATGCGATCGCCCAGGGCGATGCTGTATGCGTCGACCGTGAGGCTGAGATCGGCAAAGGGATGGGCGACGATGCCGACGCTGTAGCTGGTGGAAATTTCCGGCTTCAGGTTCGCGAAACCCAGGACACCGGCGGCGGCGGAGTTGGCCGGCAGCTGCACCGTGGCGCTGGTCGGCGACACGTTGACTGTGTTGTACCATTCTTCCTGCAGGTTCGGGGCGCGGAAGCCGGTCGACATGGTGCCGCGGATCGCCCATTCCGGCGTGATGTCCCAGCGGGCCGTGATCTTGCCGATCTGGGTGTCGCCGAAGTCGCTGTAATGCTCGGCGCGGCCGGCGATGTCGATATCGACGCTCTGGATCGGCACGAACTCCAAATCCAGATAGCCGGAATAATTCTTGCGGCTATGAGAGCCGGCAACGGCATTGGAATAGCCGGGGAAGGATTGGCCACCTTCC
>JAFKFF010000344.1 GCA_017307315.1 Alphaproteobacteria bacterium | reverse complement strand
TCCAGCCGCCAGCGCGCGTCGAAGCCGGCAATGGGGCCAGGCACGGTGCCGGCGACCGGGCCATTGTGCTTGACCAGGCCTTCCAGGGTTTCCCAGGTCAGGTTGAGCCCGTCGAAATCGGCATAGCGGTGCTCCAGCTTGGTCACCAGCCGGAGCGCGTGGGCATTGTGGTCGAAGCCGCCAATATCACGGGTAACGGCATTCAGCGCTTCCTCGCCGGAATGGCCGAAGGGCGTGTGGCCCAGATCGTGCGCCAAGGCGACGACTTCGGCCAGGTCTTCGTCCAGGGCGAGATTGCGCGCCAGGCTCCGGGCCAGTTGCGCCACTTCGACGGAATGCGTGAGCCGGGTGCGGAAATAATCGCCCTCATACTGCACGAAAACCTGCGTCTTGTGCTTGAGGCGGCGGAAGGCCGACGAGTGAATGATGCGGTCGCGGTCGCGGCTGTAGCAGGTCCGCGTCGGGCTCTCGGTCTCCGGATAATAGCGCCCCCTGCTCTCGGCGGGACGCGTCGCAAAAGCCGCCAAGGCCCCGGCCGGCTCGAAAAGCGGGCCCAGCAGGCGCCCGGCGGGCGCGGAATCGACGGGAAACGGGGCCTTTGCGGATGGCATGGCCAGGACTACATAAGGCCTGCTACCATCCCTGCCTAGTAGAGTTCCGCCATGAATATGCCTGTGACCGTCTCCTCCCGCGCCGCCCGGCGCATCGCCGCCATCCTTGCCGGCGAATCCCAAGGCGCCATGCTGCGGCTGGCCGTCACCGGTGGCGGCTGCTCCGGCTTTCAATATAACTTCGCGCTCGACGGGACCCGCATGGACGACGACCTGCTGATCGAGGAAGACGGCGCCCGGATCCTCATTGACCCGGTTTCGCTGGATTTCCTGGCGGGCGCGGAGATCGATTTCACCGACGGGCTGATCGGCCAGGCGTTCAAGGTCAACAATCCCAATGCCACCGCGTCCTGCGGCTGCGGCACCAGCTTCTCGGTCTGATGAAGATCGCCAGCTGGAACGTCAACTCCATCAAAGTGCGCCTGGATGCAGCTCTCGCTTGGCTGAAGGAAGCCAAGCCCGACGTGGTAGCGCTGCAGGAAATCAAATGCCAGGATGAGAATTTCCCGGCCGAGCCGTTCGAGGCGCTGGGCTATAATTGCGCCGTACACGGACAGAAGGCCTATAACGGCGTCGCGCTGCTATCCAAGCGCCCCCTGGAAGACGTCACCCCCCGCCTGCCCGGGGGAGATGGCGACGACCATTCCCGCTACCTGGAAGCGGTGGTCACCGGCGAGAAGGGAACCTTGCGGGTGGCCTCGATCTATGCCCCCAACGGCAATCCCGTGGGCACGGAGAAATTCGCCTACAAGCTTTCCTGGCTGGAGCGGCTCGGAGCCCATGCCAAGGGCCTTTTGGCGAACGAAGAGCCGGTGGCGCTGATCGGCGATTACAACATCATTCCGGAGGACCGGGACTGTTACGATCCCAAGGCCTGGATCAACGACGCATTGTTCCAGCCGCAATCCAAGGCGGCGCTGCGCGTGATCGAGAATCTGGGCTACAGCGATGGCTTCCGCGCCCGCAACCAGGCTGTGGGGCAATATACCTTCTGGGACTATCAGGCCGGCGCCTGGCGCAAAAACCAGGGCATCCGCATCGACCATATCCTGTTGTCGCCGCAAGGGCTGGACCGGCTAAGGGACTGCGGCATCGACAAGCATGTCCGCGAAGGCGACAAGCCGTCCGATCACGTGCCGGTGTGGGCGGAACTGGATATTTAGGGGATGTCGGGACCGGCCAGTCATTTGGCAGCGAAGACTGCCGCATCCTCAAATGGCCGCATTTGCCGCCATACTGGCCGCCGCAAACCGAGATCCGCGATGCGTTGGGTTCTTGTTCTTGCGGCAGCGCTGCTGAGCCTGCCAGCGTATGCCGCCCCTGCTCCACCGCCTTCGCCGCCGGAAAAACCGGTGGCGCGGATCGACAGCCTGGTGGCGACCGCGAAAGGCAATCGTGTGGTGATCCAGGCGCGCGGGGCGGTCGCCACCGGCGGCTGGAAACGCGCCAGCCTGAGGCCTCTCAAATCCACGCAGCCCGCCGACGCCCATACCATCGTGCTGGAACTGGTGGCGCAGCCGCCGCCGCCGGATCAGGCGGTGATACCTGGGCTCCTGCCGGTGAGCGCATCCGTCACGCTGAGGGCCCGCAAAGGCATGGTCTCGGTGCGCGTGGTATCGGCGGTCAACGAGATCACCACCCAGATCCTGAAATAGCGTTCCGCCGCAGCAGAGAGGCCGCATGCAAATCGATTTCATTTCCGACACGGTCTGTCCCTGGTGCTTCATCGGCAAGCGCCGGCTCGCCCGTGCCATGGCGCAGCGGCCGGATATCAATTTCGACGTCCGCTTCCGGCCGTTCCGGCTCGACCCCACCATTCCCAAAGGCGGCCTGGAACGGCGAGCCTATCTAACGGCGAAATTCGGCGAAAAAGGCGGGATCGAGGAAGCCCAGCGCGTCATCGCCGCCGAAGGCGCCAAGGAAGGCATCGAATTCGATTTCGCCGCGATCGAGCGGGCGCCGAACACGCTGGATTCTCATCGCCTGATCCGCTGGGCAGCGATGACGGGCGTACAGGACGAAGTGGTGGAACGGCTGTTCGCGGCCTATTTCGAAAATGGCGAGGACATCGGCGACATCCGCATTCTGGCCGACATCGCCGATGTCAGCGGCATGGACGGCGCCCAGATCGCCGACATGCTGGAAGGCGACCAGGACCTGGCGTTGGTGGAACGCGAAGACCAGCTCGCCCGCGAGATGGGCGTCACCGGCGTGCCGGCCATGATCTTCGCCAACAAGGTCGCGGTGTCTGGCGCCCGCGAGCCCGAAGTCCTCACCATGGTGATCGACAAGGCGCGTGAGATGGCCGCCCAGCCGGACTCTTGATCCCCCTCCGGCCTTCGCAGCTTTGCTTTTGCGCTCCGTCTCACGCCTACGCGCTGCAAGCGCTGCTACGGCCACCTCCCCCGCCAGCGCGCTGGCGCGCGCGCAAGGTGGCTGGGCGCGGCATGCGTCAACAAGCATTAGAGCGTCTTGGTCCCGGCTCCCCCCCGCGCGGCAAAGCCGCTGGTGGGGGAAGATGTCTTCCGAGGGTTCATCCCGAGGAAGACAGATGGGGGCAAAAAACATCAAGCCGCGTCGGCGACGACCTTGTTGCGGCCAGTCTTTTTCGCGCTGTAGAGCGCCTGGTCGGCGCGGTGCAAAAGCGCGTCGGCGCTGTCATGGGCGCCTTCCAGTCCGGCGATCCCGATGGAGATGGTGAGATTGAGCGCATTGGGCGCGCGGCTGATGCGGAACGGCGTCGTCTCGATGGAGTGGCGAAGCCTTTCGGACACCGAGTAAGCGAAGTCCACATCGGTATCCGGCATCACCACCACGAATTCCTCGCCGCCATAGCGGCAGGCCAGATCGATGCCGCGGACATTGGCGGCGATGCGCGACGCGAACTCCTTCAGGACCTCGTCGCCGATGTCATGGCCGTAGGTATCGTTGACCGCCTTGAAATAATCGATATCCATGATCACGAAAGCGATCGGCTTGCCGTTCTTCTGAGCGCCGGCCACCAGATTGTCGAGATGCCGGCTCATATAGCGACGATTGTGCAGGCCGGTGAGTTGATCGGTGATCGCCATTTCCAGGCTGAGCTGCACATTGTGGCGCAACCGGTCGGCGTAACGCTTCTTGCGCAACTGGGTGCGCACCCGCGCTACCAGTTCGTTCTTGTCCACCGGGCGGGTGAGATAGTCGTTCACTCCCATTTCCAGGGCCTGGGTGAGCTTGCGGCGGTCGCCGTCCGACACCACCACCAGGATCGGCACATTGCGGCCTTCGGGCAGAGAGCGCAACTGCGAGCACAGGCGCAGGCCGTCGAAACCGCGCATGCCCAGGCTGACCACCACCAGATCGGGGTCCCCGCCCCGCACCCGCACCAAGGCTTCCTCGAACGTATCGACCGAGGTGACTTCGTGCTGGGGCGTCAGCGCCGAGACGAACCAGGCGACGGTCTCCAGCCGGTCCTCGATCACCAGGATGCGCCCTTGCGGGCTGGCGTCGAGCAGATTGTCGGCGGGGTCCAGCAGCCCCATGCTCTGGCCGGTGGATTCGCGCATCCTGAGTTCGTCGGTCATCAGCTTGAGCCGCACCAGCGAACGCACCCGCGCGAACAAGGCGGCGTCATCCACCGGCTTGGTGAGGAAGTCGTCGGCGCCCGCATCCAGCCCCGCCACCCGGTCCGAAGACTGGTCGAGCGCGGTGACCATTACCACGGGAACATGCGCGATCCTGGGATCGGATTTGATGCGCCGGCAGACTTCGAAACCGTCCATGCCCGGCATCATCACGTCCAACAGCACGATGTCGGGCACATTCTCGGCCATCCGGGCCAGGCATTCCTGGCCGTTGAAGGCGGTGACGACATCGAAATATTCCGCCGTCAGCTTCGCTTCCAGAAGCTTGACGTTGGACATGATGTCGTCGACGACGAGAACGCGTGCGGTCATGAAACTGGGGCGGTTAGCCGATGAAGCGGCGGACGGTTTCCAGGAAGCTCGTCACCGAGATGGGCTTGGAGATGTAGGCCTCGCAACCGCCCTGGCGGATCACCTCTTCATCGCCCTTCATGGCGAAGGCGGTGACCGCGACCACCGGGATGGATTTGAGGGAATCGTCTTCTTTGAGCCATTTGGTGACCTCCAGGCCGGACACCTCCGGCAGCTGGATGTCCATCAGAATCAGGTCGGGATGGTGCTCGCGGGCGATATCCAGCGCTTCCATGCCGTCCTTGGTCTGCAGAATATTGTAGCCATGGGCGTCCAGAAGGTCGTGGAAGAGCTTCATGTTGAGCTCGT
The DNA here is from genome assembly GCA_017307315.1 of Alphaproteobacteria bacterium. GTDB lineage: Bacteria > Pseudomonadota > Alphaproteobacteria > Micropepsales > Micropepsaceae > Rhizomicrobium. The sequence continues at coordinate 1,337 of JAFKFF010000344.1, read as the reverse complement.
TATCCTCCACGATCAGAACGGTTTTTGTCTTGGCGTCCATCGCGTCTCTCCCGGCCCGCGCAGCAAGGCGGGGGTGACAGAATTCGGTGCTTGCGCAGTATTAAGGGGAAGGTCTTAACGCTGTCTTGACGATGAACGACCGTATCAGCTCCGAAAGGGCGGAAATCCTGGCTTTGGAGGCGCTCGCCTGGCTGGCGGGACGGCCCGACGATATCGACCGCTTTCTGGCCGTCTCGGGCCTCACGGCCGCCGATTTGCGCCGCGCGGCCGGCGAGCCCGAACTTTTGGCCTCGGTGTTCGATTTTCTTCTGACCAATGAGCCGCTTCTTCTGGAATTCTGCGAAAGCGCTTCAATCTCTTTTCAGACGGTCCATGCGGCGCGTCGCCGGCTGGAGGCCTGAAGCGTCATGCGGCTTGGCGTCGACCTGGGCGGTACCAAGACGGAGATCGCCGGCCTGGACGAGACCGGAACGGAAATCTTTCGCCGTCGCATTCCCACCGTCCGCGATTATGCGGGGACCATCGATGCCATCGCGGCCCTGGTGGCCGAAGCGGAGGCCGAGACCGGCCGGCGCGGCAGCCTGGGCGTGGCCATCCCCGGCACCGTCAGCCGCCACACCGGGCTGATCAAGAATGCCAATTCGCTATGGCTGAACGGCAAGCCCTTTCCCCGCGACCTGGAGGCGGCGCTGGGACGGCCGGTGCGCCTGGCCAACGACGCCAATTGTTTCGCGCTGTCGGAAGCCACCGACGGAGCGGCGGCGGGCGCCCGGCTGGTGTTCGGCGTCATTCTGGGCACGGGCGTGGGTGGAGGCGTCGTGGTGGACGGAAAAGTCCTGGAAGGAGCCCATGGCATCGCCGGCGAATGGGGCCACAATCCCCTGCCCGGCATGACGGCTGAGGAGTGGTCTGAAGTTTCCACCTGCTATTGCGGCAAGCGCGGCTGCATCGAGCAATGGTTGAGTGGCCCGGCACTGGCCGAACATTGCCACCGCAAGCAAACCGGCACGCGAGCCTATGGAGACGCGATGGAAATCGCAGCGTCCAGCCTCCCCGAAGCGCAGGCGGCTGTGTCCGCCTGGATGGACCGGTTGGGGCGGGCGCTGGCGTCGGTGGTGAATGTCCTGGACCCGGACGTCATCGTTCTGGGCGGCGGCCTGTCCAATATCGACAGGCTTTACCGCGAGCTGCCCGCACTGGTGGAACACCATGCGTTCATGCCGGAATCCCCGCCCCGCATCCTCCGCAACAAATATGGGGATTCCAGCGGCGTGCGCGGCGCGGCCTGGTTGTGGGATATATGATCCCTCCCTGTTTCATTTTGTGAGAGCGCGAAT
>JAFKFF010000343.1 GCA_017307315.1 Alphaproteobacteria bacterium | reverse complement strand
CGGCTTCTGGGTCGAATGGGCCTTCTGGCCGTCGGCGCCCTTGATGCGCTCGTTGCCGGTGCAGATCGGCAAGGTCCAGTCCGAGCGCATCTGCAATTCGTCGTTCAGTGCCTTCATCGCTTCGTAGTTGAAGGTGTATTGCTGGCGCGGATTTTTCGTCGCCCAGATCAGGGTTTCATGCGCGTTGGTGAAGCGCTTGCCTCGGAAATTCGGCATGGGATTGGATTTGCGCCAGATCACGTCGTTGAGGATCCAGAAGCCCAGATCCTGGAGCGCGGCGCCGACGCGGAAGATGTTGTGGTAGGAGCCGATCACCCAGATCGAGCCGGTGTCCTTCAGGACGTGCCGGGCCGCCGTCAGCCATTGATGAGTGAAGCGGTCATATTCGGCGAAGCTGTCGAATTGGTCCCAATGATCGTCGACGGCATCGACCTTGGACTGGTCGGGCCGATGCAACTCGCCACGCAATTGCATGTTGTAGGGTGGGTCGGCGAAGACCAGATCGGCGCAACCTTCCGGCAGCGCATTCATGCGCGCCACGCAGTCGCCTTCGAGATATCAACAGCGGGATTCACAGTGATTCGGCGCGAATCGGCCGTCAAGAGTCAAAATGGAATCAAAGCATTAGCCAGAGACTCGGTATTGAGTCCCCCGATTCATCCCCACACAAGATGTTGAGACCTGTGAGTCATTCTGCCGCTGGCAGACCTAACTCTTCGATCCCGCTCTCAGGGGAGATTGCCTGTTCCGTCAGGATGGCCCGGATGGGCCCGAAGCTGCGGCGATGGTGCGGGGTCACGCCATGACGCTTCAAGCCGTCATAATGTTCCGGCGTGCCATAGCCCTTGTTGCTGCGCCAATTGTAACCGGGATGGTCGTCATGCAGTGCCACCATCATTCGGTCGCGGGTAACCTTGGCGACGATCGAGGCCGCCGCGATCGAGACCGAGCGGCCGTCGCCGCCCACCAAGGTATCGCAGCGGCAGGGAAGGGCTGGCGCATCATTGCCGTCCACCAGGGCGAATTCCGCCGCGACCGAAAGCGCGCGGACCGCGCGCGCCATCGCCATATGGGTCGCTTGGCGGATGTTGATCAGGTCGATCTCGCCCACCGAAGCTTCGCCCACCCCCACTGCGACCGCCATTTCCATGATGCGGGGAAAAAGCGCCTCGCGGTCTTCCTCGGTGAGTTGCTTGGAATCGTTCAGCCCCTTGGGGATGCGCTTGCGATCCAGAATCACCGCCGCCGCCACCACCGGTCCCGCCAAAGGGCCGCGGCCCGCTTCGTCCACGCCGCATACCGGTCCCGCAAGCGTCTTCAGCAGCCGCGCCTCGTAGATGTAGTGGGGCATGAGCCCTGTTTAGAGCAGGGAAAGCTGATCGCCAATCCGGGGCGGGCGCCGGAAGTTGTTGATGGCCATGGGCCGGTGTTCCTGATTGAGCCCGAACTTCTTCGTCGCCAGCTGGAAGCGCTGGCGCATCATCTGTGCGTAAGGGCCGGTTCCCCGCATGCGCGTGTTCCACTGGCTGTCGTAATCCTTGCCGCCTCGCATCTGGCGGATCAGCGCCATCACATGCCTGGCGCGGCCCGGAACCTTCGCTTCCAGCCATTCGCGGAACAGATCCTTGATCTCGAGCGGAAGCCGCAGCAGCACATAGCCGGCGGATCGCGCGCCCGCCGCCGCCGCCGCCTCCAGAACCGCTTCCATCTCGTGATCGTTGAGTGCGGGAATGGCGGGCGCGAACATCACGCCTGCCGGCACGCCGGCTTGCGCCAATCCCGCGATCGCCTGCAGGCGCCGGGCGGGGGTGCCGGCGCGCGGTTCCATCTCGCGAGCCAGCTTGCGGTCCAGGCTGGTCACCGAAAGCGCCGCCTTGGCCAGCCCCATCGCCGCCATCTCCGACAGGATATCGAGATCGCGCAGGATCAGCGGCGATTTGGTGACGATGGCGACCGGGTGCTGGAAATCGCGCAACACTTCCAGAATGCTGCGGGTGATCCGCATCTTCTTTTCCAGCGGCTGGTAGGGATCGGTGTTGGTGCCCATGGCGATGACGCGGGGGACATAGCCGGGCGCGCGCAATTCCTTGGCCAGCAGGTCGGCGGCGTTGGGCTTGGCGAAGAGGCGGGATTCGAAATCCGCGCCGGGCGACATTCCCAGATAGGCGTGGGTGGGTCGCGCAAAGCAATAGATGCAGCCATGCTCGCAGCCGCGATAGGGATTGATCGAGCGGTCGAAGGAAATATCCGGCGAGCTGTTTCTGGCGATGATGCTGCGCGTGGCATCGATGATGACTTCGGTGCGCAGCGGGGGTGGCACGCCATCCTCGGCCCGCCAGCCATCGTCCCAGCCGTCATCCACCAGCACCCGGGCCTGTTTTTCGTAGCGGCCGACATGGTTCGAAAGCGCGCCCCGTCCCCGCAGCAATTCAGGCCGGATTGTGGAATTGAGCACCACCGTCATGCATAGGACTATAAACCCAAAAAAGAACAAAACAAGTACAAATGTGGGAGGAAGGAGACGGCGCGCGCCGTCTGCTCCCTCCCAAATGCCGCCAAAAGCAGGCCGACTAGCGCACGGGATGCAGGGTGAGTTTCTGGACCCGCCAGTTCACCAGCTCGGCCGCGAAAAGCGTGTTCTCATCCGGGCAGGCGAGGCCGTGAATCCAACCGAATTCCTTCAGCGCCTTGCCTTCGCCGCCCAGCCAGCCAATCACACGACCGTCCAACGTCATCTTGAAGATGCGGAACGCATCCGCGGCGAAGAGATATTGCGGCGAGCCGGCCTTGGGCGGAGTGATGCAGACCGACCAGGGCGCGCCCGGAAGAAACAGCGACAGGTTCTGTCCCCGCAAATCCTTGCCGTACATGATCAGATGCTTGCTGCTGTCGGGAATGTCGATGGTGATGATGCGTTTGACATGGCCTTCATCGTCGAGGACCTGGATGCGGCGGTTGGCGCGGTCCGCGACATAGAGGTTGCCATCCTTGTCCGCGGCGATCGCATGCACTGTCCGGAATTGACCGGGATTGTTGCCGCGCTCGCCGAACGAGGCCAGCCAGTTGCCGTCCTTGTCGAATTTGGCGACGCGCGAGTTGATATAGCCGTCGCTGACATAGATGTTTCCCTGTGGATCCCAGGTCATGTCGGTGACCTGGCGGAACATCCCGTCAATCGGCTTCAAGGGCGGATTGGGATGTTCCCAGGGATGGGAATTCTCGTCCGACGCCTCGGTCTTGCGCCCCAGCACCAGGGTCACGCGCCCCGCGGGATTGAAGCGGACCACCATGTCCGAGCCCTTGTCGGCGATCCAGATATTGTCGTTGGGATCCACCCGCACGGCATGGGCATAGGACCAGGCGTAGAGGTTTTTTCCGATCTCGCGGACGAATTTTCCGTCGGCGTCGAATTCCAGCAACTGCGATGCGGTCGCCCCATAAGCCGGACCGGTGGAATCGCCGCGGCTGTAGATGAAGACATGGCCCTTGGAATTGACCGCGACGCTGGAGGCCTCGCCGAGATAACGGTCCGGCGGCAATTGACCGAACTCAACCGTGTGGAAGGCGATTTCCGGCGCGCTGGTCTGTGTCGGCGCGGTTACCGGCGCGGGCTGGGCGAACAACGGCGCCGTCCCCAGAAGAAGCAACGCGAAGGTGCCGGCGGTATTCCTGATGGTCATGACGTCCCCCTTTTTCGGTGCAAGATTTGTGGTGCGGTTCCCCCGGAAAGCGAAAACCCCGCCATTCCTGGCGGGGCTTCCATCAATCCCCCGGATGCAAGGCCAGTTTCCGCACCCGCCAGTTCAACAATTCGGCGGCGAACAGTGTGTTCTCGGTTGGACAGGCCAGTTCATGAATCCAGCCGAATTTCTTGAGCGTTTTTCCCGAGCCGCCCAGCCATCCCACCACCCGGCCATCCAAAGTCATCTTGTAGATCCGGCCCGGAAAGGCGTCGGCGGCGAAGAGATATTGCGGCGAACCGGCCTTGGGCGGGGTGATGCAGATCGCCCAGGGCGCGCCTGCCGCCATCGTGCCGGTGGTTCCCGGACGCGGGGTGTTGCCGATCGCGGGCTGCGCGTCGGCCGGCGCGGGAATGTCGATCGACATCATGCGTTCGAACTTGCCGTTCTGATCGAAGACTTGAATCCGGCGATTGCCACGATCGGCGACGAAAATGTTGCCGTCTTTGTCGGCGGCGATTGAGTGAGGCGTGTTGAGCTGCCCCGGGCCGCTACCCGGCTCGCCGAATGATGTCACCCAGTTGCCGTCCTTGTCCACCTTGGCGACCCGCGAATTGATGTAGCCGTCGCTGATGTAGGTATTGCCCGCCGGATCCCAGGTCATGTCGGTGACCTGGCGGAACATGCCGTTGACCGGAGGCAAAGGCGGCTTGGGATGTTCCAGCGGATGGGCGCCTTCATCGGAGGCCTCCGATTTGCGGCCGAAAACCAGTAGCACTTCGCCGGCGGGGCTGAACTTGATCACCATGTCCGAGCCTTTGTCGGCGACCCAGATATTGTCCTGCGGATCCACGCGCACGGTGTGGGCGAAGGACCAGGCATAAAGATTGTGCCCGATCTCGCGGACATATTTGCCGTTGGCATCGAACTCCAGCAGCTGCGAAGCGCTGGCCCCATAGGCCGGGCCGGTGGAATTGCCGCGCGAGAAGACGAAGACATGGCCTTTGGAATTGACGGCGACGCCGGAGGCTTCGCCAAGATACATGTCGGGTGGCAGATTGCCGAACTTCACCGCGTCGAAAGCGATCTCCGGCGCGCTGGTCTGCGGCGCCTGCGCCAGGAGCGGCGCGGTCCCCAGAAGCAGCAGTGCAAGCGTAGCGGTGGTCTTCCTGAATGTCATGGCCGTCCCCCTCGTAGCCCGCTGTAACCCGCGGGTCATGGGTGGGACTTTTCCAGATCGCGCGGCGCCCGTCCATCGGGTGCGCCGTTTTCAGCACATCACTTTTCGGTGAGCCTGGGCATGATCTCGACGAAGTTGCAGGGACGGTGGCGGATATCGAGCTGCCATCTGAGAATGCCGTCCCAGCCATCCTTCACCGCGCCGGGCGACCCGGGCAGGGCGAAGAGGTAGGTTCCGCCCGCGACCCCGGCGCAGGCCCGCGATTGCACCGTCGAAGTCCCGATCTTGGCGGAAGACAATTGATGGAAAAGGACCGAGAAACCATCGATTTCCTTCTCGAACACGTCGCGGAAGGCCTCGACGGTGACGTCGCGCCCGGTGAGCCCCGTGCCGCCGGTCGAGATTATCACGTCACAGCGCGGATCCTCGATCCAGGTGCGCAGCTGTGCCGCGATCCGTGCCCGGTCGTCGGGCAGGATGGTGCGGGCGCAAAGAATGTGGCCCGCATCCTCCAGCCGCTTGACCAGCGTGTCGCCCGAGACATCGTTCTCTTTGGTGCGGGTGTCGGAAACGGTGAGCACCGCGATATGCACCGGCACGAAAGCGATGCCGGTATCGATGCGTCCGCCGCCGGGCGGCGTGTTATCAGAGGGCGCCGGCATCGGCTGCGGCCAGGGTGGTGGCTTGGGTGGAGGCGGCGCGCGCCTGCCGGGAAGGCTGGTAGATCGGCCATTGGCCCCGTGCGATCTGGTCCAGGCTGCGGGCTTCTTCGCCGAAGCGGCGGCGGTACATCCATTGATATTCCATCAGCCGGCGAACATAGGAGCGCGTCTCCGCGATGGGAATGCTTTCCACGAACACCAAGGGATCATCCTTGCCGGCCTTGGTTTCAAGCCAGCGCGCGGCAGCTCCCGGTCCCGCATTGTAGGCGCCGCCAAGCTGCAGCAGATTGCCGTCGAGATGATCCAGCAGGTCGGAAATGTAGCGCTGGCCCAAGGACAGGGAGTAGGCCGGATCGTCCAGCTTGGCGACCGCCTTCGGCCCCGCCAGGAGCCGGGCCGTCGATGGCATCATCTGCATGATTCCATGCGCGCCGGCCGAGGAGGTCGAGCCGTTCTGGAAGCGGCTTTCGATCCGGGCGAAGGCCAGCACCAGGGCATTGTCGATCTGATAGCCGCCTTCCGGCTGGTAAGGCGGCACGGGAAACAATCCGGTGAGAAGCAGGCCCTGCGCCACGCTGGCCTCGCTGGCGCGAAGCTCGATGTTGGTGATGCCAAGGCCGCGCGCCAAGGCCGCCATGGCGGGATCGAGGGCGGGGATGTTGTTGACGAAGGCGCGGTTGAGCTCCTGGCCGACATATTCTTCTTCGCCGATCTGCGACAGGGCGACGGCCCGCCGCGCCGCGGGTACCCGCATCAGTGCATCGAAATCGGTCTGACTGAGGATGGGATCGGAAAAGCCTGTGTAGGTATCCATGCCCAGCATGTGCTCGGCGATCATCCCATAGAAGGAGGGTTGCTCCTTGGCCGCAGCCGCCAGGAGTGCGACCACCGGCTTGCTGTCGCCTTGCTGCAGATGCGCCCGCGCCGCCCAGAAAGCGGCTTGGGCCCGCAGCCGCCCCTGGACGCCGCCATTGCTGGCCAGCTTTTCCAGATGCGCCGCGGCGTCCGCCCAGCGGCCGAGCCGATAAGCTGAAAATCCGGCATCCCATTCCAGCTGCGGCACCGCGGAGGTGTCGGCGACACTGGAGGCGAGGGCGAAAGCCTCGGCGTCCATGCTCTCCGCCAGATAGGACGCGGCAATGCGATGGCTGAGGATCGCTATGTCCTGGGGCGTGGCGCTCGCTCGTATGCCGTCCAGAAGCGCCCTGGCGGAATCGGGCCGGCCGTCCCTGATATTCGCCAGCACCTTGGGCAGGATCGAACG
>JAFKFF010000342.1 GCA_017307315.1 Alphaproteobacteria bacterium | reverse complement strand
GGCAGGTGCACGCCCATGCCGGCCATGGCGAGGGCGCGGTGGCGGGTCACAACATCAAGCTTGGGCGCCGCGGCATCCGGGAGATCGAATTCTTCGCCCAGACCCAGCAATTGATCCTGGGCGGGCGACATTCCTCGCTGCGGGCGCCCGCGACCTTGGATGCGCTCGCCGCCCTGGCGGCGCACGGCACCATCGCGCCGGAGACGGCGGCGGATTTGACCCGCGCCTACTGCTATCTGCGCACCCTCGAGCATCGCCTGCAGATGATCGAGGACGAGCAGACCCACACCGTGCCCAAAAGCGCAGAGGGCGTGGCGCATGCCGCTTGTTTCATGGGCCATGACGCGGCGGAGGATTTCCGCGCCGCTCTGACCGGTACCTTGGAAACCGTGCAGGGCCATTATGCCCGCCTGTTCCAGCGCGAGGCCGATCTGGCCGATACGCATGGCAGCCTGGTCTTCACCGGCGTCGAGGACGATCCGGAAACATTGGAAACGCTGCGCGCGATGGGGTTCGGCGCGCCGTCGCAAGTGGCCGGGGCGATCCGCGCCTGGCACCATGGCCGCATCCGCGCCATGCGATCGGCGCGGGCGCGCGAGCTTCTGACCAAGCTGACGCCCGCCATCCTGAAGGCGCTGGGTTCGACCGCCGATCCCGACACCGCCTTCATCCAGTTCGACCATTTCCTGTCCAACCTGCCCTCGGGCGTGCAGCTGTTCTCGCTGTTCCTGGCGCGGCCGGATTTTCTTACCCTGCTGGCCAAGGTGGTGGGATCGGCGCCGCGCCTTGCCACCCATCTGGCGCGCACGCCCGCGACGCTTGACGCGTTGCTGGATGCGGATTTCCTGGGCCGGCTGCCGGACGGCGCGCAACTCGACGCCAACCTCCAACGCCAGCTTCAAGGCTCGTATGAGGAGCGGCTGGATGGCGCGCGCCGCTTCGCCCGGGAAGAGAATTTCCGCGTCGGCGTTCAGCTGGTGAACGGCACGGCAAAGGCGGACGCGGCAGGCCCGGCTTTCGCGCGGGTGGCGCAAAGCGTGATCGCGGGATTGGTGCCGGTGGCGCAAGCGGAACTGGCGGCCGGCGCGGGCAGGGTACCGGGGGCGGAATTCGCCGTCATCGCGATGGGCAAGCTGGGCGGTCGGGAAATGACCGCCAGCTCCGACCTCGACCTGGTGTTCGTCTATGACGTGCCCGAGGGCGTGGAAAGTTCGGACGGTCCCAAGCCTCTGTCACCCACACTTTACTTCGCGCGGCTGGCGCAGCGGCTGATCTCGGCCCTCACCACGCCGACCGGCGCGGGCACGCTCTATGACGTGGACATGCGGCTTCGGCCCAGCGGCAACAAGGGTCCGGCGGCGGTGAGCCTCAAGACCTTTGCCGATTATCACGAGCGCGAAAGCTGGACCTGGGAGCATCTGGCGCTGACCCGTGCGCGGCTGGTGGCCGGGCCGCCCGCCTTGTGCGCCAAGATCGCGCGGGAGATCGCGCAGCGCCTGACCATGGCGCGGCCGAAGGATCGCATCCTGGCCGATGTGCGCGACATGCGCGAAAAAATCGCCGCGCAATATCCCGGCAGCAATCACTGGGACCTGAAATACGCGCCGGGCGGGCTGATCGATATCGAGTTTCTGGCCCAGGCCCTGCAGCTGGTCCATGCCAGCGCCCATCCCGATATTCTGGACACCAATACGGTGGCGGCGCTCACCAAGATCGCGGCGGCGGGTTTGCTGGATGCGGCGGACGCGGCGCTTGTGCTCGAGACCGCGCGGCTGGAACAGGCGTTGACCCAGATCCTGCGCATCGCCTTGGACGAAACCCTGGAACCGGAAAGGGCGTCGGCTGGCCTCAAGGCGCTGCTGGCCGACGCGGGCGGGGCGCCGGATTTCGAGAGTCTGGAGCGGGAATTGGCCGAACGGCAGGCGGCGGTGCGGGCGGTTTTCGCCCGGTTGATGGCCGGCTAAATCCCTGCCCGACCGGCTTGAATCGGGGCGGGCGATACGCCATAACCCCCTTCCTCGAACTTGGAATGCGGGCGTAGCTCAGGGGTAGAGCATAACCTTGCCAAGGTTAGGGTCGGGCGTTCGATTCGCCTCGCCCGCTCCAATTCGAAAGGAAATCCAGAAGCTTAGCGACAGGGTCCGGGATCTGCCGTCCCGCCGTGATTCAACGATATCGCACGGCCCCCTCGCCAATCGCACGCCCATGGGTTTACGGGCTTGAAGCGCCGACAGACGGACGCGGGCCGTCCCTTTTGGGCTCTCCGACAAAGACGGAACGCAAAGGCCCCGTGGCCGGCAGAAAGGGCATGCGGCCTTTGCCGTTGTGGCGATGCCCCCAAAGCCTCGTCGTCTCTGTTGGCGTTCATACATTTTCGCAATGTTCCCAATTGTAACGAACGCCCTTGCGTTGCGGCCATATGCTCGCTCTGCGCTATCGGAAGGTCCGAACGATGGTCTGCGAAAGGCTCTCGGCCTGGACAATCGCCTTTCTCGTGGCCGCGGGCGCCGCGCAGGCGGCAACAGAGCCCAGCTATCATGTCAGCAAGAGTGTTGCGCTCGGTGCGCCGGATCGCTGGGACTATGTCGTCTTCGATGCGGGCGCGAACCGGGTCTATGCCTCGCATGGCCCCGATGTGACGGTGGTGGACGCCGGCAGCGGCGCCATCCTCGGCACCATCCATGCCGGCGGGGTGACGCATGGCATCGGTGTCGCCGCCGCCCTGGGCAAGGGTTATACCGACGACAGCGAAGCGGGCACCGTCGCAGTTTTCGACCTCAAGAGTTTCCAGGTCCTGCGCAAGATCAAGGTCCGGCCCGACGCCGACGGCATCGTCTATGATCCTCAGAGCGGGCATGTGCTGGTGATCGGCGGTGATTCCGGCACGGTGACGGTGATCGACCCCAGGAGCGATACGGTACTGTCGACCATCGATGGCGGCGGCGCGCTCGAGTTTGGTGTGCCGGGCGGCAATGGCGAATTCTATGTCGATGGCGCCGACAGGAACGAAATCGTGCGGATGAATCTCGCCGCCGGCAAGGCGGACGCGCATTGGCCACTCCCGGGATGCAAGACGCCGCATGGCCTGGCGCTCGACCGGCTCCATATGCATCTGTTCGCCAGTTGTGGCGGCAAGACCATGGACGTGATGGATGCCGACACGGGACGGGCCCTGGCCACGCTGCCGATCGGCCAAGGCACCGACTTTGCGGAATTCGATCCGGTGCGCGGACTTGCTTTCAGTTCCAACCAAGACGGCACCCTGTCCGTGATCGCCGAGCGCTCGCCCGGCAAATTTGCGGCGCTAAAGCCGATTCCCACGCAGTTGGGCGCCCGCACCATGGCGCTCGACCCCACAAATGGTCGCATCTATCTGGTGACGGCGAGCATGAGCGAGAACAAAGGCAAGACCGGGCGCGCGCGCTATACCGTCACGCCGGGCACGGTACGGCTCCTGTTCCTCGATCCGGGTCCCTGAGCCTTTACAGCCAAATTCTTCTGAATCGATTTTTGACCCGGGGGCCGAAGATGACAGACCGATCCGACATACTGAGCAAGGTCCCCGCCGTCACGCTCGGCTTCTGGGTCATCAAGATCCTTGCCACCACTCTGGGCGAGACGGGCGGAGATACCGTCACCATGACCCTCAATCTCGGCTATCTGGTGGGAACGGCAATCTTTCTCTCGCTGCTGGTGGTGATGGTGATCTGGCAGACCATGGCGGGAAAATTCCATCCCTTTCTCTACTGGGCGACCATCGTGGCTTCGACTACGGCGGGAACAACCATGGCGGATTTCTTCGACCGCTCGCTGGGCATCGGTTATGCGGGCGGGACCTCCGTTCTGCTTCTCTGCGTCACCGCATCGCTGGCGGCCTGGTACCTTTCCCAGGGCACGGTGTCGGTCAACAGCGTCAATACGCCCCGCGTCGAAGCCTTCTACTGGATCACTATCACTTTCTCGCAGACTCTGGGCACCGCGCTTGGCGATTGGGCGGCGGATGCCGGCCTGGGTTATGGCGGCGGGGCGCTGGTGTTCGCAGCCCTGCTGGCCCTGATCGTCGTGGCTTATTTCTTCACCCGGATTTCGCGTGTGGCGTTGTTCTGGATGGCGTTCATCCTGACGCGGCCGCTGGGCGCCACGGTGGGCGATTTCTTCGACAAGCCGTTCGCGGAGGGCGGGCTGAATGTCAGCCGGCCGCTGGCCTCGCTGATCATCGCGGTAGCGATTGTCGTCTGCATTCTGGCCTTGCCGCAACAAGCGGGGTCCCATCCGGCGCGACCCGCCGAAGCCTGATCAAGAGCGCTGCCGGTGATGAAGCGTTTTTCCGGCTGGCTGGTCCTGCTGCTGGCACTGCTGTCATCGCCTGCGCTGTCGGGGCCACCTTATCTGTCGGACGATCCCGAACCCACCGACAATGGCCATTACGAGATCTATGCCTTCGGGCTGGGCACGTCCGGCACCGGCGGCATGGAAGGTGAAGCGGGCGTGGATTTCAACTATGGCGCGGCACCCGATCTGCAGCTGACGGCCGTGATCCCGATGGCCTATGACGGCGCGGGCCGGCGCGGACTGGGCAATGTCGAACTCGCCGCCAAGTATCGCTTTCTGCATCAGGACGAGGAAGGCATCGATCTCAGTGTCTTTCCCCGCCTCTTTCTCGCAAGCCCCTCTCCCGGGCTGGGCGATCGGCACATGTCGCTGCTTCTGCCCTTATGGGCGGAAAAGGATTTCGGACCATGGTCCCTGTTCGGCGGCGGCGGCTGCGTCTTCAACCGCAGCGGCGAGGGCCGCAATTTCTGCCTGACGGGAATGGCGGTCACCCGCTCCGTCACGGCCGATCTTCACCTCGGTATGGAAATATTTCACCAAAGCGCCGATGCGATGAACGGCAAGGATGCCACCATGCTGGGCTTTGGCGCGAGCTATGACCTGAACGATCATTATCATCTGCTCGCCTATTGGGGGCCGGGCCTGCAAAATGTGCGGGAGACCGGCAGAAGTGACTGGTATGGCGCGCTGCAGTTCACGTTTTGAACGTGATCGCGAGCCGGTCTTTTTGGCGAGCATCGTGCGCCACGCCTTTGCCAAACCTTTACGCATCGCTTGCGATCACTTGACTCAAGGATTCCGGCATCGATGCCTAGATTGCTCCTGTCCGCTGCTGATGCGGTCCGCGCCGGCCAACCGGCCTCGCGCGATGCAATTCCAAGAGAGGAGTGTTTTTCATGTCGAAGAGATTTGCCCAGATGTCCGCTTTGGCCGTCGTGCTGGCCGCCGCGATGGCCCTGCCGGCCGCCGCTGTCACCGAAGACGATGCCGCCGCGCCGCAGGGTGCTTTCACCTCCACCATGACGGCGCCGGTGCATGCACGCTTTTCCAGCCTCTCGCCCAGCGAACGCCACGCGCGGTTCGCGAAATTCCGCCAGGAACGGCTCGCCTATTATCGCGCGCAGATGCGCGGAAAGACGGGCAGCGTCGAGTGATGCCGCTTTGAGGCGGGCCTGAAGTTTTCGGCTTCAGGCCCGTTTCGCCGCCTGGCTTGCCCGATAGCGGGCGTCATAGCGGCGAATGGCGGCGGGGCAATCGCCAAAGCGTCCCATGGCATAATCCCAGAGGGCGCGCCCGATCGCCCGGGTGGGCATGTCCATGAAATGTCCCGCTTCCCAGGATTTGCGCAAGCTCCAATAGAAATCCGCCAGCCGGGCCCGCACCACGCGACAATGCTGAGCATCGGTGGCGTGCATCTTCGTGAACAAAAGCCCGTTGCGGGTCAGGAAATAGGCCTGAAGCGGAGCATTGTAAGCGCCCAACGTCGTGCTGGCGTGATGCAGCACCCGGGAAGCCGGCACCACGAAAGAGGAAATGCCGCGCGCGCGGGCGCGATAGCAAAGATCGGTTTCCTCGAAATTCAGAAAGAAGCGCTCGTCGAACAGGCCGATGTGATCGAGAAGCCGCGCGGGGATGAAAAGCGCCGCACCCAGAATGAAGTCGGTTTCGATGCAATCCCGTTCCAGCAGCGCGCCGTCGGCTTCGGCGGTGTACCAGTCGTGCCGGTCGCGCACCGCCCCGGCGCGGGCGCCGAAGAACTGGTATTTTCCCGACCCGGCATAAAGGACCGCGCTTCCCAGCAGCGCGCCATCGCCTTTCGCCTTGCTGGCCTCGACCAGCTTGGCGACGGTCCGGCTGTCGGCCAGGGCGTCATTGTTCAAGAGACAGATATAGTCGCACCCCAACGCGCGCGCGC
>JAFKFF010000341.1 GCA_017307315.1 Alphaproteobacteria bacterium | reverse complement strand
AAATCAAACCGGCTTTTGAGGCGGCATAGTGAGCGGTTCGCGGTCCGCCATACTGGCCGCTGACCGAACCGATATGCACCATCGCGCCGCCGCCGGCCTTCTTCATCAGCGGCAGGAAAAGTTGCGCGGCCATGAAGGGACCTTTGAGGTTGGCGTTCAAGATTGCGTCCCAGTCCGCTTCGGCGATCTGGTCGAAATCGGTGGGCTTGTTGATGCCGGCATTGTTGACCAGGATGGAAATGCTGCCGAAGGCGTCTGCCTCGCGCACCGCCGCCTCGATCTGGGCACGATCGGTCACGTCCATCCGCACAGCCTTGGCGCGGCGTCCTTTGGCTTCGAGGACTTTGACGACAGCCCGGGCCTCATCCGCTTTTTCGCGATAGGTGAGCATGACATCCGCGCCCGCTTCGGCCAGGCCGACTGCGATGGCGCGGCCGATGCCGCGGCTGCCGCCGGTGACGACGGCGCTTTTTCCTTCGAGGGAGAAGCGGTTCATTTTGCCTTCCGGGCCAGCACGCGCCGCGCCGCTTCGGCGATGAAGGGCGCGGAAATGCCGAAATGATGCGCCAATTCTTCCGGCTCGCCAGATGCACCGAAGGTGTCGCGCACGGCGACGAATTCGACCGGGCAGGGCGTCGTTGCCGCCAGCGCTTCGGCCACCGCGCCGCCCAACCCGCCGTGGATGTTGTGGTCTTCCGCCGTGACGATGGCGCCGGTCTCGGCTGCGCAGCGCGCCAGCAGGTCCGCATCAATGGGCTTGATGGTGGGCATGTTGACCACGCGGGCCGCAATGCCTTCGTCGGCCAGACTGCTCGCGGCATCGAGGGCGCGCGCCACTTCCGTGCCGCAGGCGACGATGGTGAGATCGCGGCCGTCGCGCAAAATCCGGCCCTTGCCGATCTCGAATGCGTGGTCATCGCCGAACAGCCGGGCGCAGGGGCTGCGGCCGGTGCGCATATAGACCGGACCGTCGAACTCCAGAATGGCGCGGCGGTCATGCCGGGAATGGCGCGGAACGCCGCCAAATCTTCCAGCGCCTGGGCCGAGCCGCCGTCCGGCCCGACATCCAGGCCGGGATGGCTGGCCACGATCTTGGCGTTGCGTCGCGCATAGCAGAGCGACAGCCGCGCCTGCTCGATCGCGCGCAGGCAGAAGACGGCGAAAGTGGTGACAACCGGCACCAGCCCCACCGCCGCCATGCCGCCCGCAGCCGCCATCATATTCTGTTCGGCGATCCCGAACTGGATCAGCCGGTCGGGATGGCTCTTGCGGAAATGATGCACCCCGGTGCCGCCGGCAATGTCGGCGTCCAGCACCACCAGCCTGGGAAATTCGTCGCCCAGCGCGGAGAGGGTTTTGCCGAAGGCTTCGCGCAAGGAATCGCTGTTGGCGATGAGGGCGGGACTAGACATTCAGAAGACTTTCGATGGTGGTGCGGTCGGCGCCCAGCGCGGTCAAGGCGTCTTCGGCCTGGGCGGGGGTCAGCTTTACGCTGCCGTGCCAAGCGGGGATATTTTCCATGTAAGGCACGCCCTTGCCCTTGACGGTGTGGGCGATGATCACCGATGGCCGCCCGTGCGTGGCGCCGGCTTGGCGCAACGCCTCTAGGATGGCGGGAATGTCGTGGCCGTCGATCTCGGCCACCGACCAGCCAAAGGCGCGCCATTTGTCGGCCAGGGGTTCCAGCCGCATGATCGCGTCATTGTGATTGTCGCTCTGCAGCTTGTTGTAGTCGATCACGGCGCAGAGATTGTCGAGCTTGTGGTGAGCCGCCGACATCGCCGCTTCCCACACTTCGCCTTCCTGCAATTCGCCGTCGCCCAGCATGGTGTAGACGCGGGCGGGGATTCTTTGCAGGCGCAGGCCGATCGCCATGCCGATGGCAACCGAAATGCCCTGGCCCAGCGAGCCGGTGGAGGTTTCCACCCAGGGCAGGTCGAGCACATGGGGATGACCCTGGAACGGGCTGTTCAGCTTGCGAAGGCCAAGCGCCGCCTTGGTGTCACAGAAACCGAAATGCGCACCGGTTGCATACAGCGCAGGCGCGGCATGGCCTTTGGACAGCACAAAGCGGTCGCGGGTGGGTTCGTTCACCGCGCTCGGCCAGACATTCATTTCCGCGCCATAGAGGCAGGCGAAGAGATCGGCCGACGATAGCGCGCCGCCCGGATGGCCCGAACCGGCGTGAAAGATGGATGCCACGGAATGACAACGGATGAAGCGCGCCGCCTCGGAAAGCTTCTCGATCAGCGCGGTGGAGGAAGTCGCGCCGTCGGCGATGGCGGGCTTGAATTGCTGGTTCATGGTCAGGCGGCCTTGGCAAGGCGCGCGCGCGCCAGAAGATCGGCATAGAGAATGACGCGCGCCTGGGGCGCCAGGCGCATTACCTCCGCCATGATTTCGTCGGCAAAGCCGCGCGACATCACCACCACCACATCCGCCATCGATCCCGTCAGGGCATGCGGTGGACTGAGGCGCACGCCGTGGCGCGAATCCATGTGCTGGATCAGGTGCGCGTCGATCAGATGGGTGAGCATGGCGGGATCGAAGCCGCCCACCCGCACCAGCGAGTCGAACAGCCGGCCCGCGCCCCACAGCGCGACGCGCTGACCCTTGAGACTTTCCAGCTCGCGAGCCGCGTTCGCCAGCGCGGCGCGGTTCGCCGCGCGTGTCGCGGTGTAAGATGTGATGAGGTTCAGCGCGCGGACCGTTTCGGCGGGGTCGGCGGCGATCTCCGTCTGCGGCATTCCACTTTTCCGCGCCACGAACAGGAGATTGATGCGGTCGTTGGGGTCCGGGCGCTGGACGATGGTGAAACCCGCCGCTTCGATCATGCGCCCGAGCGTGACCTCCGAGAAATGATAGAGATGCTTGTCGATGAACCATTCTTCCAGAATGTCGTCGCCGCCGATCAGCACCAGATTGGGCGCATCCAGCACCAGCAGGCCGCCCGGTTTCAAAACGCGGGCATGATCCTTCAGGCTGGCGAAGGGATGGGCCAGATGCTCGATGGTGTGGCAGGAATGAACGATGTCGAAGCTGGCATCGGCCAGTTTCGCATCCTCGATGCGCGACCAGATCAGTTGGGTGCGCGGCAGATCCTGGCAAGATCCGGCATAGCGTTCGTCGGGTTCGACGGCGGTGATATGCGCCTTCGGCGCGGCGTCCAGGAATGCGGCGGCGAAGCGGCCGCGATTGGAGCCGACATCCAGAAGCGTGGCTGCTTGTTGAAGATCGGCGTGACGCGCCAGCGCCTCCATCGCCGCCTGGGTGCGAAAGCCTTTGCCGTACCGCACATTGCCCCAGTCGGCGCCGCCCGAAACGGCGGCGGCGTGACGCTTCTCGGTGCGGTCGATGCGCGGCGCGCTCTGCACCAGGCCGCAATGACGGCAGAGATAGACTTTCAGGCCTCGGCTGGAGCCTTCCGGCTGGTAGGCGAATGAAAGAGAATCCTTGCCGCAGAAATCGCAGGACGGCAGTTCGGCGTGCATGGAAGGGTCCGGTGAATATTCCGGTAACCATGATCGGCCGGCAGCGTTAAGATTCTAATAATTGACCCGGTATTCCGGCCTGCCGGCATAGCCCAGACGCTCCGGCATATCGCCCGCGATCGCGTCGAATTGCGCGCGCTGAACCTCATCCAGCAAGCGGTCCTCCGGCCGGTTCACATTGTGCGGCCGGGCGAAGATTCCATAGGCCTCGTCGCGATAGGGCAGGTTCAGAAATTCGTATAGGCCCCGGACTTGGGATGGCGCGGCGCGCAGGTCTTCCAGGCGCACGAACAGTGTTCGGTCTGCCGGAAGTTTCGCCAATTCCGCCAGAATGATCCGGTTGATCTCGGCCCAATGCCAGCAAATGCGCTCGAACTGGGAAAAGCCGCGAAAGGTGGCGGCATCGGCGCTGTCCCAGCGGGGCAGGGGCCACCAATATTTCTTTTCCGGCGGGGGAGCGGGATGGACGGTGGAATCGTCGACGTGCGCCTGAAGGATCGCGGTCGAACGGTCGTCGTAACACTCGTCCGCCAGCTTATGGAAATAGGAGCTGGCGACTTTGCGACCGTCGCGCACCAGATGGACGAAGCGCGCCTGCGGAAACGCGGCGGCGAGATCGGGGATCAGCCACGACAATTTGTTCGACGAATCGCCCCAATGCGTCGCGTCGCTATAGCGGATTGCGCCGCCATAGGTTTCACCGATCAGGCGCGCGGCTTCCTTCGCGTCGATCAGGCCGAGATAGCGGCGCACCGCCAAAGGCTGGGTGATCTGCACCATATATTCGTGATGCATCTCCACGCCCGGAACCGCCGACAAGGCCTTGTGCAGCATCGCGGTGCCGGAGCGGCCGGACGAGACGATGAAGAAAGGCCGCGCGCTCATGGCTTGACGGCGATGACGACCGCTTCGCGGCCCAGCCCCGCCGCGGCCAGGGCGCGATAAAAGGCGCGGCGCGTCTCGCCAAGTCCCGCCGCCTCGAAAGCGAGATCGAACTTCTTCCGCCGGTTGTGGCAGGCGCGGCCCAGCACATCGTCGCCGATATAATTCTCGCCCATCATCAGGAAGGTTTCCATCGGAAAGCTGGTGGTGCGGGCGGTGGGTACAAATCCTTGCCGGTCCAGCAGGGCGCCGAGCGAGTCGAAATCGAAATAATTGAGATGATGCGGCGGCGCAACCCACCAGTCATTCGCGCCTGTGGCGGTCATGCCCGCGATCTGCAGCGGCGAGAAATCGTTGGGAACATTGACGCAAATGACGCCGCCGGATTCCAGCAAGCCGTACGCCAGCGCGATGAGATGCGTCGGGTCCGGAATATGCTCCAGCACATTGTTGAGGTGGATCACATCGAAGGTGCCCAGGGTTGGCGCGCTGCCGGCATTGAAAAAGCCTTCGGTGATTTCGGCGCCCAAACCGCGCGCATGCGCCGCTGCCTGGCGCGAGGGTTCGATGCCGTGCGCCAGCCAGCCGCGCCGCATCGCGGTCTCGAGAAAAAAGCCGGGACCGCAGCCGATATCCAGAAGCCGGCGCCGGTCCGGCGGCAGCAGCGTTTCGAAAATCTCCAGCCGGTCGGTCTGTGCCAGCCGTGCCCAGGCCTGGTCTTCGCCCGCGCGCGCCAGGAAGGTCGGCTTCTCGCGGACGTAATAGTCTTCGCGATAGGCGCGCTCCATGTCTTCGGCGCGCGGCAGCGGCAGTGCGTGCTTAAAGCCGCAGGCTTCGCAGGCGATGATGTCGTGACCGGACCGTGCCGCGACGCGCGGTCCGCGGTGGATGCCGTCGGACAGATGACCTTTGGCGGCGGGATGGCTCATGCGGTCTCGCGAGTTGTTAACCGCTTCTTAGCCATACGCTCTTTAGAAATGGTTAAATGGATAGTGACCATTCCGCGCCGCTCTTTATCGCCGAGGCATCCAGCAATCACGGCCGCGACATTTCCCGCGCCAAGGCCTTTGTCGATGCGGCGGCGGATGCGGGCTGCGATGCGGTCAAATTCCAGCTCTTCAAGATCGACCGCATGTTCGCGCCGGAGATCCTGGCCCGGAGCGCCAAGCATCGCGCCCGCCGGGAATGGGAATTGCCGCTTTCCCATCTTCCCCGCATTGCCGAACATTGTTCGATGCGGAAAATCCAGTTTTCCTGCACCCCCTTCTATCTGGAAGCGGTGAGCGAACTCGCCCCCTTCGTCGATTTCTACAAAGTAGCGTCCTACGAGCTGTTGGTGACGGATTTGCTGAAGGCCTGCGCGCGGAGCGGAAAGCCCGTGGTGCTGTCCACCGGCATGGCCACCATGGACGAGATCGCGATCGCCGCCCGCACCTTGCGCGAGGCCGGCGCGCGCGATGTCACTCTCTTGCATTGCGTGTCGGCTTATCCAACGCCGGCAATGGAAGCCAATCTCTCCGCCATCGAAACCATTCGCGGCATCACCGGCCTTCCCACCGGCTGGTCCGATCACACCCGCCGACCGGCGGTGATCGAACGCGCCGTGCACCGCTGGGGCGCGCGCGTGGTGGAATTTCATCTCGATCTCGACGGCAAGGGCGCCGAATATGCGGCGGGCCATTGCTGGCTGCCGGACGAAATCGCGCCGGTCATTGCGCGCATCCGTGAAAGCTTCGTGGCCGATGGCAGCGGCTTCAACGAGCCGCAGCCGTCCGAGGCTTCCGACCGCGAATGGCGCGCCGATCCTGGCGATGGGATGCGGCCGTTGAAACATGTGCGCTTGGCCTATAAAGGCGAAGCGGCGTGATGTTTTTCCGCCCCCTCCGGCCTACGCACGCTCGAGAGCGTGCTACGGCCACCTCCCCCGCTGGCGCGCTTGCGCGCGCGCAGGGGAGGCGGACCTGCGAGGGCGCTCGATGAGCAAACCGCGCGTCGTGGCTATCATCCAGGCGCGGATGGGTTCGACGCGGTTACCCGGAAAAGTGTTGCGTCCGGTCGCGGGCCAGCCCCTGCTCTGGCATGTGATTCACCGGCTGCGGAAATCGCGCGTGATCCAGGATATCGCCATCGCCACCACTACCAACCCGCGCGACGAAGCGATTGTGGGATTCGGCGCGGCCCATGGCGTCACGGTGGTGCGGGGGCCCGAAGACGATGTGCTGGCGCGTTTCGCGCGCGCCGCCGAACAGACCGACGCCGACATCATCGTGCGGGTTTCCTCCGATGCGCCGTTCCTGGATGCGGACTTCATCGACCATCTGGTCGTCAGCCTGATCGAGCAGGGCGGCGATTATGTGTTGATGGAAGACGGCGCGCCGTGCGCCCATGAAGGGGTCGATCCCCTGACCCGGCGTGGCCTCGACAAGCTGATCCTGGACGCGGGCAACGATCCGGTGGCGCGCGAGCACGTCACCGGTTATTTCAAGCTCCATCCCGACTTCGTTCCCATCGCGCGGGCAAAGGCCTATGCGCCGCTGGCCCGGAATGGTGGGCGCTTCACCATCGACACGCCGGACGATCTGGCCTTTGTCGAAGCGGTGCATGCGCGGATGCGTGCGCGCGCGGGCGAAGCCTCGCTCGCCGATCTGCTGCTGCTGCTGGAACGCGAGCCGGGCCTGCGCGCGATCAATGACCATGTGAGGCAGAAGCCCTTGCAACCATCCGGCGGGCTCGCGCTGATCCGCTGCGACGGCGGTGGAAAATTCGGCTACGGCCATGTCAAGCGCATGGTAGCGCTGGCGCGCGCGCTGCGCGATCGTGAAAGCATCGGCGTGCGGTTCGCCCTGAACGGCAGCGAGGATGCGGCGG
>JAFKFF010000340.1 GCA_017307315.1 Alphaproteobacteria bacterium | reverse complement strand
GCACAGGTGGATGTGGCGGCGCTGGCCGCGCGGCTGAAGCGCGCCGCGCCTCACGCTACGCTCGACGACCACAGCCGCTGGATCTCGCGGCTCTCGGGCATCGCCGATACGGTGCGCTATTCCGCATACGGAATATTGCTGCTGATCGCGGGCGCGACCGCCGCCGCGGTCTCCTTCGCCACCCGCGCGGGCCTCGACACCCATCACGAGATGGTGGCGCTGCTCCACCAGATGGGCGCGCGCGCCGGCTTCATCGCCCGCACGGTGGAGCGGCATTATTTCCTCTCCGCACTGGTGGCGGCATCGCTGGGCACCCTGCTTGCCGTCATGCTGTTCCTGGCGGCGGGCGGGCTGGAGCGTTTCGGCGTCGATGCCGTGCCGTTCCTGCCGCCCTTGACGCTCGCCTGGTGGGAAATGTTCTGGCTTCTGGCCGTGCCCGCCGTCACGGCGCTGATCGCATGGGCGACGGCGCGAATTTCCGTTCTATCCGTGGTGCGGGCCATCTACTGAAGGCGCGGGCGAAGCGACGTCGGGTCGCCTCGCGCGCCCGATCGTGAGACGGCTATAAAAACGGCGCGCCATCCACTAAGATTTCCGGACACATGATCCGCGGTTTTTTCACGGCGACGTTGCTGCTGCTGCTGGCCTATGGCCTCAGCTTCGTGCTGTTCGTTTCGCTGCTGCCGATGACGCCGGCCGAGGTGCCCAAGGCCGACGGCATCGTGGTCCTGACGGGTGGCGGCACGCGGCTGGACCGCGCCGACGATCTGTTCGAAAGCGGGGTGGGCAAAAGGCTTCTGATCAGCGGCGTCGACCAGACCATCAGCAAGAGGACGCTCAAGAATCTGCTGCATGGCGGCCCCCGCTTCGATTGCTGCGCCGATGTGGGCTATTCGGCGGAAGACACCCACGGCAATGCGCAGGAGGCCGCCAACTGGACGCACCGCCACGGCTTCAACCGCATTCTTTTGGTCACGGCGCGCTATCACATGCCGCGCTCGTTGCAGGAATTCTCCAGCGCCATGCCGCGGGTGACGCTGCTGCCCTATCCCGTCGAGCAGGACCGCATCGACCTGTCGGACTGGTGGCGGCGGCCGCGCACGATTTTCCTGCTGCACCGGGAATATGTGAAATATCTGGCCAGCCTCGTCACCACCCAGATGGCGCGGGCATGAATTTTCTGCGCTCCCTTTTGTTCATGGCCTGGTTTCTCGCCCTGACCCTGGTCATGGCCATCCTCTTCCTGCCGCTTCTGGCCTTGCCGCGCAAAGCCACGGTGTGGATGGCGCGCCACTGGGCGCGCACCACGCTCTGGGGCCTCGAATTCTTCGCCGGCGTGCGCGAAAGACGGATCGGCGAAGCGCCCAAAGGCGCGGTGCTGGTGGCCTCCAAGCATATGAGCATGTGGGACACCTTGGCGCTCTATCTGGCGCTGGACGATCCGGGCATCGTCCTGAAGCGCGAATTGCTGCGCATTCCCTTTTACGGCTGGTACCTGAACAAGGCCGCCGCCATTCCCATCGACCGCGGCGCGGGCGCCGACGCGCTGCGCCGCATGACCCATGCGGCGGAGAAGGTGCTGGCGGAAGGCCGCCCGATCCTGATTTTCCCGGAAGGCACGCGCAAGAAGCCTGGCGCGACGCCCGACTACAAGCCCGGCGTGGCGGGTCTTTACAGTCTTCTGGACGTCGCCTGCGTGCCGGTGGCGCTGGATTCGGGACGCCACTGGCAAGGCTTTCACAAATATCCCGGCACCATCACCCTGGAATTCCTGCCCGTGATTCCGGCGGGCGTGAAGCGGCGCGACTTCATGGCGCGGCTGGAAACGGCGATCGAGACCGCCACCGCCCGGCTTCTGGCGCAATGAGCGCGCCGGAAAAGACGTGCGGCCCCTGCCAGGCCTGTTGCGTGGCGCTCAAGATCGATGCACCCGAACTGCGCAAGCCCTCCGGGACGGCTTGCGTGCATCTGGCGATGCAAGGCTGCGGCATCTACGAAACGCGGCCGTCCGTCTGCCGCAGCTTTCTCTGCGGCTGGCGGCTGTTGCCGGAGCTGGATGCTTCCTGGCGGCCCGATCTGGCGGGCGTGATGCTGCTGGAACTGCCGCAAAGCCAGCTTCCCAAAACCTATCGCAACAGCGGACCCGGCTGGGTGCTGGTGATCCTGGACGGCGAAAAGGCCCTCAATCTGCGCCTGGCGAAATTCGCCGCCCGGCTGGTGAAGCGGAATGCCGCCGTCTTCATCTCCGCGATGACGCCGCGATTGCCCTTGAATGCGCAATTGCAAGCGCCGGTGGCGGCGGGCGACATGAAAGCGGTTCTCGCCGTGCTGCGGCGGGCGCATGACGCACTTCTGCCCGCGCGCAACGCCAGGGGGCTCGGGCGCATCTGGGCGCTCTATCGCGCGCAGGTGGACCGGATGCGCGCCACCATGCAACAAAGACGGCCATGAAAAGGCGCGTTTCTTCTTTGGCCAGAACCTGCGGCGAATGCCATGCCTGTTGCGTCGAACTCACCATCGACACGCCGGAGTTCAAGAAGGATCCGCTCATCCCGTGCGCGCATCTGAAAGGTGGCCGCTGCGGCATCTACAACACACGCTTCAAGATCTGCCGCGAGTTCCTGTGCGGCTGGATGCTGTCGCCGGAGCTGAAAGACAGTTTGCGGCCCGATCTCAGCGGCATCCTGATGCTGGCGGTGGCACAGGCCAGCCTGCCGCAAGCCTATCGCCCAGCGGGAAACGGCATGCAGTTCCTGGTGATCGGGGGCGAGGCCGCCATCACCGGCGCCGATTTCGCCGACTATGTCTTCGAACAGGTGTCGCGCCGGGTGGGCGTCTATCTGACCGCGACCATTCCCCGGGCCATGCTCAATCCCTATCTGGAACCCTTCGTCGCCGCGAACGACCGGGAAGGGGCGCGGCGGGTGCTGCGAGAGGTCTACCGGCTGCTGATGGCATCGGGCAAAAAGAAAGGCTTTCTGGGCCTTCTGCCCCATCTCTACCGCATCCAGCTGGAAAAAATGCGGATCAAGCCGAATAGGTTATGAATATCAATGGCTTGTAGTTTCCAAAGCCTCTGGCACCGCCGCCCGCACACCCCATATTAAGCGGGGTTCCCGACCCTTCTGGCGGAACCGGCAGACATGTGATTGGTACAGAGCGGTTCCAGGAAAAGTGTGAAGCGGTTTTCCGTCCGGAACCGCGATAAAATAGGCAGTTCCATGAGCGAGATTTCCCGCCAGATCTGGGACATGAAATACCGCTTCAAGGCGGCCGACGGCACGCCCCGCGACCAGAACCTGGGCGACAGCTGGGCGCGCGTCGCGGCCAGCCTGGCGCTGGCCGAGAAGCCGGAGCGGCGCATGGCGGTGGCGGGGCCCTTCGCCCAGGCCCTGAAGGATTTCAAATTCCTGCCCGCCGGCCGCATCCTGGCGGGCGCGGGCACGGCGCGCAGCGTCACGCTCTTCAACTGCTTCGTGATGGGCACCATTCCCGATTCCATGGACGGGATCTTCAGCGCCTTGCGCGAAGCGGCGCTGACCCTGCAGCAGGGCGGCGGCATCGGCTACGATTTCTCGACCTTGCGCCCCAAGGGCGCACCGGTCGCGGGCGTGGGCGCGGATGCGTCCGGCCCCGTCTCCTTCATGGAAGTGTGGGACGCGATGTGCCGCACCATCATGAGCGCGGGCGCGCGGCGCGGCGCCATGATGGCGACGCTTGCCTGCGATCATCCCGATATCGAAGCCTTCATCGACGCCAAACGGGCTTCCGGGCGACTCTCCAATTTCAATCTCTCGGTCCTGGTCACCGACGCCTTCATGGCGGCGGTGGAAGAAGGCGGCGACTGGACGTTGCGGTTCCAGGGCAAGGCCTATCGCACCGTGAAAGCCCGCGAGCTGTGGGACCGCATCATGCGTTCGACCTATGATTACGCCGAGCCCGGCGTGATCTTCATCGACCGCATCAATGACGAGAACAATCTCGCCTATTGCGAGACCATTTCGGCCACCAATCCGTGCGGCGAGCAGCCCCTGCCGCCCTATGGCGCCTGCCTCTTGGGTTCGATCAACCTGGCGAAGCTGGTGCGCAATCCTTTCGCGGAAGACGCCCATCTGGATCTCGATGCGCTGGCCGG
The DNA here is from genome assembly GCA_017307315.1 of Alphaproteobacteria bacterium. Taxonomy (GTDB): domain Bacteria; phylum Pseudomonadota; class Alphaproteobacteria; order Micropepsales; family Micropepsaceae; genus Rhizomicrobium. The sequence continues at coordinate 2,129 of JAFKFF010000340.1, read as the reverse complement.
GCTGACCGCGACCGCCGTGCGCATGCTGGACAACGCCATCGACGTGTCGCGCTTTCCGCTGGAAGCGCAGCGCCAGGAAGCCATCGCCAAACGCCGCATCGGGCTGGGCGTCACCGGCCTTGCCGACGCGCTGATCTTCTGTCGCGTAAAATACGGCTCGCCGCAAAGCGTGGCGCTGATCCAGGCCTGGCTTTCCACCCTTTCCCATGCCGCCTATCGCGCCTCCATCGAACTGGCGCGGGAGAAAGGCGCCTTTCCCCTGTTCGACGCGGCGGAATTTCTTGCCCGCCCGCACATCCGGGCATTGCCCGGCGATATCCGCGCCCGGCTGGCGCAGCATGGCATCCGCAACGCGCTTCTCACCTCCATCGCGCCCACCGGCACCATTTCGCTTCTGGCGGATAATGTCTCCAGCGGCATCGAGCCGGTCTTCGCCTACAGCTATACCCGCAAGGTGCTGCAGCCCGACGGCGGCAAACGCGAAGAGACGGTCGAGGATTATGCCGTACGCGCTTTCCGCGAACGTTTCGGCGCCGATGCCGCGCTGCCCGATTATTTCGCCAACGCCCAGACGCTTCAGCCCGAAGACCATCTGGCGGTGCAGGCCGCCGCCCAACCCTTTATCGACAGCGCCATTTCCAAGACCATCAATGTGCCCGTGACGATGTCCTTCGACGCCTTCAAGGATGTCTATCGCAGGGCCTACGAGACCGGCTGCAAGGGCTGCACCACCTATCGACCCAATGACGTGACGGGATCGGTCCTGTCGGTGGAAGAGCCCAGGGACGCGATCCCCGCCGAAAGCGTGATCGCCGCCGGCGGCGAGGAGCCGGAATTGCCGCTGCCCCTGCCCGCGCCGAAGGAACGCGGCGGCGTGGTCTATATGACCCGCCCGCTGGACCGGCCGGATTCGCTTCTGGGCCGCACCTACAAGATCAAATGGCTGGAAAGCGACCATGCCTTCTACATCACCATCAACGATGTGGAGAAGGATGGACGCCGCCGCCCGTTCGAGATCTTCATCAACTCCAAGAATATGGAGGCCTATGCCTGGGCGCTGGCGCTCACCCGCATGATCTCGGCGGTGTTCCGGCGCGGCGGCGATGTCTCCTTCGTGGTGGACGAGCTGAAGGCGATTTTCGATCCGCGCGGCGGCCAATGGATGAGCGGGCGCTATGTGCCTTCGCTGCTGGCCGCCATCGGCGAAGTGATCGAGCGGCACATGGTGGAGATCGGGTTTCTGGGCATGCGCAGCGCCGGCGCCATGCCCATCGCGCTGGCGGAAAAGATGCCGCGCGAAGGCGCGCCCGCCCATTTCTGCCCCCGCTGCGGCGAAGCCAGCTTCGTCAAACTGGAAGGTTGCGATTCCTGCCTGTCTTGCGGATATTCGAAATGCGGTTGAAGTCTCCACCCGCCCCGCTTTCACGGCATTGATGGTCTGACATGCGTTACTCCAGCCGCTTCTGGCTCTATGCGCCGCTGGCGCTTTTCCTGGCCCTGGCCGTGTGGGCGATGGCCCATTGGTGGATCGTGGCCCAGGACCTCGAGCGTCGCCTCACCGCCATGAACGGCCGCCAGGCGGTTCCGGGCGTCACCGTCTCCTGGACCATGCCGTCCTTGCCGTCCTGGTCAACGTCAGCCACGGATAGGTTGTGATTGCCCTGGCCCTTGTATTGGTCGCCCGCCACGTTGGAATCGAAGGTCCAGCGCTTCACGAGCTTGCCGTCAACCAGGTCATAAGTCACCAGCACCGTACGGGTGTAGTAGCCGCGGCTGAACATCATGGACGGGTGCTCGCCGTCCAGGTACGCGACGGCTGCGAGGAAACGATCCACGCGGTTGCCGTAGTTATCGCCCCAGCCGGCCACCGATCCGCGCTCAGGCTCATAAGCGACAGTGTCCAGGATGGTCCCCGTCCCGCCCTTGAACACCGTGAGGAACTCCGGGCCGGCCAGCACGTAGCCGGCGCTGTTGCGGTAGTCGGCGTTGGCGTCGCCGATCACTGTGCCTGAAGCATCCGTGGTGCCATCCGCCGTCTTGAGCGAAACCTCGGCCTTGCCGTCACCGTCGAAGTCGTACGCCAGGACCTGCGTGTAGTGCGCCCCGGCGCGAATGTTGCGGCCGAGGTC
>JAFKFF010000339.1 GCA_017307315.1 Alphaproteobacteria bacterium | reverse complement strand
GATTGCCGATGCGGTTGATCGCGTCCAGATGCGCGGTCGCTTCCTCGTCCGACTGGCCGCCCGACAGGAAGGCGATGCCCGGAACGGCGCCCGGCACGCAATCCTTCAGAACCCTGACGGTGGCGCGGGCGACGTCTTCGACGGAATTCTGTTTCGCGCATTTCTTGCCCGGCACGATCATGTTGGGCTTCAGCACGATGCCTTCCAGCGCCACATTGGCGTAGAAAAGCTGCTGGAAGACTTCCTTCAGCACCCAGGTGGTGACCTGTTCGCAGCGCGCGATGGTGTGGTCGCCGTCCATCAGCACTTCCGGCTCCACGATGGGGACGATGCCGTTTTCCTGGGCCAGCGCGGCATAGCGGGCGAGCGCCTGGGCATTGGCGTTGATGCAATTGTAAGTCGGGATGTCGGCGGTGATGTCGATCACGGCGCGCCATTTGGCGAAGCGCGCCCCCAGCTTGTGATATTCCTGGAAACGCTCGCGCAACCCGTCCAGGCCTTCGGTGACGACTTCGCCGGGCGCGCCGGCGAGTGGCTTGGCGCCCGCATCGACCTTGATGCCGGGGACAGAGCCGGCCGCTTCGATCAGCTTGACCAGCGGGGTGCCGTCCTTGGCCTTCTGGCGGATGGTCTCGTCGAACAGGATGACACCGGAAATGTGATCCTTCATCGCGACCCCGGTGCGGAACATCATCTCGCGATAGTCGCGGCGATTGTCCTCGGTATTCTCCACGCCGATCTTGTCGAAGCGCTTCTTGATTGTGCCGGTGGATTCGTCGGCGGCCAGAATGCCTTTGCCGGGCGCGACCATCTTCTTGGCGATCGCGTTCAACTCGTTCAGGTTCATCGTCATCCTCTTGCTTTGGCGGCCTTCAGCGCTTCGACGCCCGGAAGTTCCTTGCCCTCGAGCCATTCTAGGAATGCGCCGCCCGCCGTCGAGACATAAGAAAAATCATCCTCAACGCCGGCATGGACCAGGGCCGCGACCGTGTCGCCCCCGCCCGCCACCGACAGAAGGTTCCCGGCCCGGGTCGCTTCGGCCACCGCCTTGGCGGCGGTCACGGTTCCCGCGTCGAACGGCCGGGTCTCGAAGGCGCCGAAGGGGCCGTTCCAGACCAGGGTCTTGGTGGTGATCAGCCGGTTCTTGAAGGCCTGGATGCTGGCGGGGCCGACATCCAGCACCATCTCGTCGGCGGCGATATCGCCGGCCGCGACGGTGCGGTGGGCGGCATCGGCCTTGAATTCCTTGGCCACCACCACATCGGTGGGGAGCAGGATCACCGCCCCGCTCTCGGTCGCCATGTGCATGACCTTGCGGGCGGTCTCCAAATGGTCGGCTTCGTAAAGCGATTTGCCGATGCCGATGCCTTCGGCGGCCAGGAACGTGTTGGCCATGGCGCCGCCGATCACCAGAACTTCCACCTTGGCGACCAGATTCTGCAGGAGTTCGATCTTGGTGGAGACTTTCGCCCCGCCCACCACGGCCAGCAGCGGCCGCTCCGGATCGCCCAGCGCTTTCTGCAGGTGGCTCAATTCCTGCTCCATCGAGCGGCCCGCCGCCGACGGCAGCAGAGTGGCAAGACCGGTGGTGGTGGCATGGGCGCGATGGGCGGCGGAAAAGGCGTCGTTGACGAAGACGTCGCCCAGCGCCGCGACCTTTTTGGTGAAATCGGGATCGTTCTTTTCCTCGCCCGCATGGAAGCGGGTGTTCTCCAGAAGCAGAACTTCACCGTCCTTGAGCGCCTGGGCCGCGGCTTCGGCTTTCGGGCCGACGCAATCCTCGGCAAAAGCGACGGGCCGGCCCACCGCCTCGGCCAGCGGCTTCACCACCGGCTTCAGCGACATGGAGGGCACGACCTTGCCCTTGGGCCGGTCGAAGTGGGAGAGCACGATGACCTTGGCGCCCTTGTCCGCCAGCTCGCGGATGGTGGGGGCCTGGCGCGCGATGCGGGTGGCGTCGGTGACGACGCCATCCTGGACCGGGACATTGAGTTCGGCGCGGACCAGGACGCGCTTTCCCTTCGCCGCCAGATCGGCGGGCGTGTTGATGTTCATCGCGCGTCCTTCGGCCTGGCGGTGATCTGGATTTAGAGCAGCTTGCCCATCGCAACCGCGGTGTCGCCCATGCGGTTGGAAAAGCCCCACTCATTGTCGTACCAGGTCATGATCGAGACGAAATTGCCGTCCATCACCTTGGTCTGGTCGAGCGCGAAGCTGGATGAAGCCGGGTTGTGGTTGAAATCCACCGAGACCAGCTTGTCGTGCACCACGTCCAGGATGCCCTTCAGCGGGCCATTGGCGGCGGCGATGATCGCCTTGTTCACTTCCTCGGCGCTGGTGGCGCGCTTGGCGATGAACTTCAGGTCGACCAGCGAGACGTTGGGCGTCGGCACGCGGACCGAAACGCCGTCCAGCTTGCCCTTCAGTTCCGGCAGCACCAGGCCGACGGCTTTGGCCGCGCCGGTGGAGGTGGGGATCATCGACACGGCGGCGGCGCGGCCGCGATAGAGATCCTTGTGCATCTGGTCCAGTGACGGCTGGTCGTTGGTGTAGGAATGCACCGTCGTCATCATGCCCTTTTCGATGCCGATGGCGTCATTCAGGACCTTGGCCACCGGTACCAGGCAGTTGGTGGTGCAGGAGGCATTGGAGACGACGATGTGGTCCTTGGTCAGCTTGTCGTGATTGACGCCATAGACCACCGTGATGTCGGAGCCGTCGCCGGGAGCGGAGATCAGAACGCGCTTGGCGCCGGCTTCCAGATGCAGCGCCGCCTTGTCGCGCGCGGTGAAGATGCCTGTGCATTCCAGCGCGATGTCCACGCCGAGCTCCTTGTGCGGCAGCTTGGCGGGCTCCTTGATGGCGGTGACTTTGATCTTGTGGCCGGCGGCGGTCATGATGTCGCCATCCACCGTCACCGTGGCCGGGAAGCGGCCATGCACGCTGTCATAGCGCAGCAGGTGCGCGTTGGTCTCGATCGGACCCAGATCGTTCACCGCCACGATCTCGATGTCGCGGCGTCCGCTTTCCACGATCGCCCGTAAAACCAGCCGGCCGATGCGGCCGAAACCGTTGATGGCAACGCGAACCATGCTTGAACTCCCCTAACGCTTGTTGAGTGCCTTCCTAGCCGCTTCCGCCGCGGCCTCGGGCGTAATTTAGAAATGACGGTAAACGTCCTTGGCCGGGCCGCTGGCGCCGAAAGAATGCATGCCGATGAACCCGCCATCGGCGCCGATATAGCGGTCCCAGCCCAGGCGCGCGGCGGCTTCGATTGCGATCTTCACCGTGCCGGGTCCCAGGACATCCGCACGATATTGTTCGCTCTGCTCCTCGAACAAGGCCCAGCAGGGCATGGAGACTATGCGCGATCCGATGCCCTCTTTGGCCAGGATTTCCCGGGCCTGGACGGCGAGACCGACTTCCGAACCGGTGGCGAGGAAGGTGACCTTGGCGTTGGCGTCGCCCGCCAATTCATAGGCGCCCTTGGCGGACAAGTTTTCCGCGACATGGGTGGTGCGCACGGTGGGCACGTCCTGGCGCGAGAAGGCGAGGAGGCTGGGACGCCGGGCATGCTCCAGCGCGATCTGCCAGCATTCCGCCGTCTCCACCCCATCGGCGGGCCGCAGCACCAGAAGGTTGGGAATGGCGCGAAGCGCCGCCAGATGCTCGACCGGCTGGTGGGTGGGACCGTCTTCGCCCACGCCGATGGAATCGTGCGTCATCACGAAGATAGTGCGCACGCCCATCAGGGCGGCGAGGCGGATGGAGGGCCGGGCGTAATCCGAGAACACCATGAAGGTGCCGCCATAGGGGATGACGCCGCCATGCAGCGCCATGCCGTTCATCGCCGCCGCCATGCCGTGCTCGCGGATGCCGTAATGGACGTAGCGGCCGGCGAAATCGCCGGGCTTCATCTCGGTGATGTTCTTGGTCTTGGTGTTGTTGGACGGGGTGAGATCCGCCGAACCGCCGATGGTCAGCGGGGTAGCGCCGTTGATGACTTCCAGCGCCTTTTCCGAATGCTTGCGGGTGCCGGCGCTGGGCTTTTCCGCGCTCATCTTTTCCTTCAGCGCGGTAAGGCCCTTGTATAATTCGTCGGGAAGGGCGTCGGCGGTGGAGGCGTCGAACTCGGACGCTTTGGCATGCGCGTTCTTGCGGCGCATCCAGTTGTCCCAGGCCGCCTTTCCGCGCGCGCCGATGGCGCGCCATTGGTTGAAGAGATCGTCCGGCACCACGAAGGGCGGATAAGTCCAGCCCAATTCCTTGCGCGTGCCCGCCACTTCTTCCGCGCCCGGGGCGTCGGAATGGGCCTTTTGCGTGCCCTGTCGGTTCGGCATGCCGAAGCCGATGATGGTGCGGCAGGCGATCAGGACTGGCGCGTCCGAATTCTGGGCCGCGCTCAAAGCGCGAAACACGTCGGCGGCGTCATGGCCGTTGCAGATGTCGGTGGTCCAGCCCGCCGCGTGGAAACGCTGGATCATGTCCACCGAGGTCGAGAGCGACGTGGCGCCGTCGATGGTGATGTTGTTGTCGTCCCAAAGGACGATCAGCTTCTTGAGCTTGAGATGGCCGGCGAGCGAGATCGCTTCGTGGCTGATGCCTTCTTCCAGATCCCCGTCCGAGGCGATGACATAAGTCTTGTGGTCGACCAGTTCGCTGCCGAAGCGGGCATTGAGATGGGCTTCGGCCAGCGCCATGCCCACGGCATTGGCGATGCCCTGGCCCAAGGGGCCGGTGGTGGTCTCGATCCCCGGGGCGTGGCCATATTCCGGATGGCCGGCGGTGCGGCTGCCGACCTGGCGGAAATTCTCCAACTGATCTTTTGTCATTTCCGGATAACCGGTCAGATACAGCAGGGAATAAAGCAGCATCGAGCCATGGCCTGCCGACAGCACGAAGCGGTCGCGGTCGGGCCAATGGGGATTGGCGGGGTCGAACTTCAGAAAGCGGGAAAACAGCACCGTGGCGACATCGGCCATGCCCATCGGCAGGCCGGGGTGTCCGGACTTGGCCTTCTCGACCGCATCGATCGAGAGCATGCGGATGGCATTGGCAAGGCTGCGGATTTTGGCCTGCTCCGGCGGAGCTGCGGTGTCGGTCATCATCGGTTCCCGGGAGGGTGGTGAGGCCTTAGCGAGGGGGGTGATCCGCCGTCAAGAGGCCGTTATTAGATGAGTAACGCATATGGTTGATGGACTTTCCACGGAAACCCTTTTGGATTCAGGCTAATTTGGCTTTCCCTGGGGGGCACCCCGCTCTAAGGTCGCAAGGCGACTCAAAGCGATGACATGGGAATGAGCCATCTGGAGAAAGCCCAGGCGCGCCTCACCCAGGCGCTGGAAAAGCTGGAGAAAGCCGCGGAAGCGGCCGCCCAGCGGGGGAAGGCGTCCGCCGTGACGGATGCCAGGATCAATGCCCTGACCGGCGAGCGGGAACGGCTGTTGGCCCGGATCGCGGAACTGGAAGAAGAACTGGCCGCCCTGTCGAGCCTGACCCATGAAGTCGAAGGCCGGCTGGACGGCGCCATCGGCGAAATCCGCGCCGCCCTGGCGCGGCAATAGGAGGGCCCGATGCCGCTGGTCAACGTAATGGTGAACAACCGGGCCTACACCATCGCCTGCGACGACGGCGAAGAGGATCATCTGCGCCAGCTCGCCGCCCAGGTCGATGCCAAGGCGCGCGAGGTCCTGAGTTCCGTGGGCCAGGTGGGCGACACGCGGCTGCTTCTGATGGCGGCGCTTCTGATCGCCGACGAGCATCATGGCGGCAAGAGCGACGCCGCCGATCATCACCAGGCCGGCCAGCAGGCGGCGCGCGCCGAACTGCAAGCCCAGATGAAGCGCCATGAGGAAGAAAACACCGCTCTGCTGGAAAAAGCCGCTTCGCGGCTGGAGCAGATTGCCGCCGGGCTCGCGGCTGCTTAGATTATATCCGGACGGTGACTGCCTCGCGCGTCAGGTTAGCGATGCCCAGGGGCCTTAATGGTACTCACCGGGAGCTGTCCCTGACCGGGGCCGTGGCCTCGGACATATGGCGCCCACCTGCACTGCAGGCCCGTGAGGATCCAAACACCAACGGCGAGCGCGGTGCCGTCCACCTCTAAATCCCAGATGCGCAGAGAGGCCCGGGAGCGGCGTGCCGCCCTGGCGAGCGATGCGTTTGCCGCGCGCGTGGCCACGCATGCGGTCCTGCTGCGGCTGGCGCAAGGCGCGGTCGTGGCAGGCTATCATGCACACCAGAGCGAAGCCGATCCCGCGCGCCTGCTGCTGGCGCTGGCGCATGCCG
>JAFKFF010000338.1 GCA_017307315.1 Alphaproteobacteria bacterium | reverse complement strand
GCCGCGCGCACGGTGCAGACCGCCGACCTGGTGCTGCGCGAATTGGAAGGGCCGCCGCGCCCGGATTATCGCGACACGCTCTATCTGGCGCCGGCGGGAAAGATCCTCGACCTGATCCAGGCGACGCCGCCCCGCGCCGAGGCGGTGATGGTGATCGGCCACAATCCGGGACTGGAGGAATTGGCCGCGTTCCTGGCGCGCGAGCCGGTGCGCCGCAAGGAGAGGGAACGGCGCGGCGTGCTGGAGGAAAAATTCCCGACTTGCGCCCTGGCGGTGCTGGAATTCGAGATGGACCGCTGGCGCGACATCCAGCCCGGCGAAGGCGCGCTGGTGGATTTCGTGCGACCGAGGGATTTGTAGCGCTTCGTCATGGCCCGGCTTGTCCGGGCCATCCATCAGAGAAGGCGCACAAAGGCGCACCGATGGATCGCCCGAATAAATCGGGCGATGACGATACAGTGATCGGTTTCTATCGGTTTCTTAAGTCGTCAGCTTGCGCGGGCTGAGGGCCAGCTTCTTCCAGCCGAAGGCGACTTCGCCGACTTCCTGGCCGCCCAGCATCACCTGCCGCTCGCCGGCGCGCAGCCCGCCCATCGCCTGATAGAAGAAGCAGGCATGATTGCGGGCATGGCTCCAGATCACGCAGGAGTGAAACGCCCGCCGCTTCAGCGAGGCGAAGGCCCCGTGCAGAAGCGTGCGTCCCGCGCCCTGGCCCAGGAAGGCGGGCGCGACGTACAGCGTATAGACTTCGCCGTCGAAGCCCAGGCCGTTGTCGCGCGCCGCGCCGAAGCCGGTGAGGCCGATCACGCCGTGGCGGCGGTCTTCGGCCACCAGCACCGCGCCCTTGCCGATGGCGCGCCCGATGCGCGCGGCATGGACATCGACCGACATGTTGGCGAGGAGGCTGTGGGGCAGGATGGCGGCGTAAGTGTCCTGCCAGGACTCGACATAGAGGCGCGCGAGCGGAACGGCATCGGATGGCCGCGCCTGTCTCAGACTCAAGCCGCGCTCGCTCATGAGTCAAAGCGTGACGCAAGCGGCGCGGGCAGGCAAGACGGAATATTTTTTCCCCACACGCTTGCAGGGGTGGCATGGCCGCCATCAGCCGCCGCGCGCAGAGCCGGAATGCGGATTTGCCGCGCGCGGCGCGGTTCCTTCCACGCTAGAGAGGGACGAAAGGGTGGGACATGTGTGTGCTGCGCATCTTGGGCGCCGGTCTGCTGCTGATGGCGGCATCGCCGGCATCGGCCGAGGAAGCCGCGGCCGACGCGGCGGCGATCAAGGATCAGGGCCTCACCGGCTCGCTGCTGGCGCCGTCGCCCGCCACCTTCGCCAAGGGCGTGTTCGCGGTGGAGCCCTATTTTCTCTACCGGCGCGGGGCGGGGAGTTTCGGCCCCGATGGCGTCCGGCACGCCTCGCCCGCGGGCGGCGATCAGTTCCGCAGCTATTCCTCGCTGCAATATGGCATCACGGACGATCTGGCGCTGCAGCTTCTGCCCGGCTTCGCCCAGGCGCTGAGCGGGGATCACGCCATCGGCGTCAGCGATCTGCCGGTCCGGCTGAAATATCGTTGGTTCGGGCGGGGCGAGATCGGCTTCTGGAATCCCTCGCTCACCACCGGGCTGGGCGTGAGCGTGCCCATCGGGCGCTATCAGCGGCTTTCCAGCAGCGCCGACGGCTTCGGTGCCGGCGCCTGGATGGGCAATTTCCAGGCCCAGATGCAGAATTTCTTCACCGTCTGGCATCATCCCAACCGGGCGCGGATCTGGGTGAATGTTTCCGCGCCGCTGGGATCGGTGGCGGTGCATGGCATCTCGTCCTATGGAACGGCGGCGGGCTTTTCCGGCACCGCGCTGCCCGCCACCAGCGTTCAGGTCGGCATCGCCGACGAGTTCGCCCTCGACCGCCACTGGGTGCTGGCGCTGGACATCGCGCAGGAAGTTTCCCGCGCCGCCCATGTGCGCGGGGCCGGCGCGCCGGTGCCGCATTCCGGCAGCCGCTTCGTGGTGGCGCCGGCGCTCGAATATAATTTCACCAACTGGATCGGCGTCATCGCCGGCGTGGAATACGCGCCCGCCGGCCACAATGCCTCCGCCGCGATCACGCCGCAGGTAGCGGTGAACATGTTCTTCTACTGAGAGGAGCGGTTCGCCATCAGGCGAACGAAATGGTGTCGCACCACGCTGGCGCTAGCGACGGACCATTTCGAGCGACGAGCGCCGCGAGCTTGAGCGAGCGGCAGGCGTCCACCTCCGCTGTCATTCCCGGCGAGCATCGGCTGCTTTGCAGGCGATGCGAGGGAAGGGAATCCAGGCGTTCGTTGCAGGCACCTGGATTCCCTGCCCCTCGCGACGGCGCTCCGCGCCATCACTCGGCCGGGAATGACAAAGAAGAGTGACGGCCGCTCGTGCCCGCCGGGAATGACAAAGGGCGGTGCGCCTTGGCACAGGCCCGCCTCCCCCTCGCGCGCGAAGCGCGCTGGAGGGGGAGGTGTCTCTGAGCGCTTGCGCGAAAGAGACGGAGGGGGTTCAACCAACCAACGGCGTGTCCTGTATCCGCGCAAAGAACTTGCCGTTCTGCTCGCCGCCCTGCGTGTAGTGCTTGGCGGTCGAGAAATCGGCGATCTTTTTGAAATTGTCCGCCACATCGTCGGCGCTGGCCTTGTGGCCGAGATTGACGCCGTCCGTCTCCACCAGCTGCGCCGCCGCGAAGACGCCCGCCGCCGCGGTCAGGATGGTGCCGGTGGGCGCCTCGTCGGAGGCGAGGAACGCCACCGCCGGGGTGACATATTCGGGCTTGAGCATTTCCAGGATCGGCGGCGGCATCAGATTTTCCGTCATGCGGGTGGCGGCGACGGGGCAGACCGCGTTGACCTTGATATTGTCCTTCTCGCCTTCCAGCTTCAGCGAATTCATGAAGCCCACCAGCGACATCTTGGCGGCGCCGTAATTGGTCTGGCCGAAATTGCCGTAAAGGCCGGTGGACGAGGTCGTCACCACGATACGCCCGTATTTCTGCGCCTTCATGATCGGCCAGATCGCGTGGGCGGGCTTCACCGTGCCCATCAGGTGGACGTTCATCACCGCCTCGAAATCGCGCATCTCCATCTTGGCGAAGCTCTTGTCGCGCAGGATGCCGGCATTGGCGATCAGGATGTCGATGCGGCCCCAGGCGTCCATCGCCTGCTTGACCAGATGCTCGACGCCCTTGTCGTCGGTGACCGAGGCGCCGTTGGCGATGGCCTCGCCGCCGGCATCCTTGATCTCTTTCACCACCGCTTCGGCGGCGGCGGAATTGCCGCCCGAGCCGTCCAGCGCGCCGCCCAGATCGTTGACCACCACCTTGGCGCCGCGCCGCGCGAATTCCAGCGCATGCGCCCGGCCCAGCCCGCCGCCCGCGCCGGTGATGATGGCGACCTTGTCCTTGAAGGAAATCGGGATGTGCGGCATGGCGGAAACTCCGGGGAATGGAGCGCTTACGATGCCGCCGGGATGCGCTGGGGGTCAAGGCGCCGCTTCAGCCAGCGCGCCGCCGGATGCTCGACATAGGTCGCCAGAAATGCGCCCCAGACGGTGCAGAAGATCACCAGGCACAGCGGCTCCAGCCACCAGATCAGCGCGCCGAAGCTGGTGCCCAGAACCGGCGTCGCGTCGGGCGGATAAAGCCGCTGCGCGAAGACGCGGATGATGAGCAGGCCGAAGGTCTGGCCGATATAGATGGCATAAGACCATTCGCCCAGCCGCTGCGGCAGCCGGGTCTTGAGTGCGTCCGCGAGGATGCCGCGGTCGAAGGCGAGCGCCAGCACCAGCGCCAGCATCGGCACGGCGGTATAGATGTCGCGCCGCGTATGGGTCCAGCCGGTGTTGTAGATGGCATAGACAAGCGCGCCCGCGACCGCGAGCTGGATCAGGGAATGGGCGAATGTCGGCAAAGTGTCGCGCGGCTTCCAGGCGCGATAGAGCACCGCCATGCCGACGCCGACGCTGAAATCGGCCAGCCCCCGCAACAGGCCGAAATCGTATGTGATGTCGAGGCCGTTGGGCGACAACAGATCGAGGGTGAGGAGCAGCGCCAGGCCCGCCGCGATCAGGGCGAAGCCGCGCGCCACCCCGCCTTTGGCCAGCATGAGCAACAAGGGAAAGATGAGGCACATCGCCCATTCCACCCCGACGAACCAGGCGACGCCGTTCCAGGTGAGGCGGTCCATGAAACCCCAGCCCTGCATCATCGCCAGGCTGAGAAGAAGGCCTTTCAGGCTGACATCCTGATGATATTTGAGATCGAAGATGGAATGGTAATCGCCCGCCGCCGCGAAGCCGCGGGTGATGAGGATCATCGCCGCCACCACGGCGATCATGAAAAGATGCAAGGGATAAAGCCGCGTCAGCCGCGCCTTGAGAAAGCCGCGATAGCCGGTCCCCGTCCACAGCGCGCCGAGGCGCGGGCCATAGACATGGGTGAGGATGAAGCCCGACAGGCAGAAGAAGAACTCCACCCACAGATAGCCGCGTGCCGCCAGATAATCGAGCGGCCAGAAATGGCGATAGCCATGGCCCTCGCTGAAATGGAACATCACCAGGATCAGGGGCGGGAAGGCGCGGGCGCCGGCCAGGGCGCGGATTTCGAGGGGCTTTTGAAGGGACGACGTCATTGCCATGCGTTGTAACGCGGCATGCCGGGACTGGCCACCCACCCTTCGTCCCTCGACGGGCTCGGGATGAGGAAGCTCAGGGTGAGGTGCCCATCAAGTCCTCATGCTGAGCCTGTCGAAGCATGAGGACCGCGCTCATCGCGCCTCGCCGGGGATGACGGAGCGCGCCCGCTTGCCGTCGCGCGCAAATCGGGTAGCGTGCTTTCAGACTCAATTCCGTCGTGGCCCGGTTCATGCGGGCCATCCATGATGATGGTGGTGCATATGGCGTGGATCACCCGGACGAGCCGGGTGATGACGAGGCTTAAAGGGGGCCCATGTCCGAGAATCTTCTGGTGCATCTGCAATCGGTGCTGGGCATCTTGGCCATCATCGCGCTGGCCTGGCTCTTCTCCGAAGACCGGCGCCAGTTCCGCTGGCGCATCGTGATCACCGCGCTGCTGTTGCAGGCGGGCGTGGCGCTGTTGCTGCTGAAATTCCCGCCCGCCCGCACGCTGCTGCTGGGGCTCAACAATGTGGTCACGGTGCTGGGCACGGCGACCACGGCGGGGGCGAGCTTCGTCTTCGGCTATGTCGGCGGCGGCACCGCCCCCTTCGCCGTCACCAATCCGAACGCCCTGACCAGCTTCGCCTTCGGCGTGCTGCCGCTGGTGATCGTGATCTCGGCGCTGTCGGCGCTGCTGTGGTATTGGCACGTCCTGCCGGTGATCGTGGGCGGCATCGCCTTTGTACTGAGGCGCACGCTCGGCCTGGGCGGGGCGACGGCGCTCGCCAGCGGCACCACGGTCTTTCTGGGCATGATCGAGGCGCCGCTTTTGATCCGGCCCTGCCTATCCAGAATGACCCGCACCGAGCTCTTTATCCTGTTCAGCGTCGGGCTGGCCTCGGTCGCGGGCACCATGTTCGTGCTGTATGCGACGGTTCTGAAGGATGTCCTGCCCGGGGCGCTTGGCCATGTGCTGGTGGCGTCGATGATGGCGCTGCCCGCCGCGGTGATGATCGCGCGCATCATGGTGCCGGGCGATGCGGCGACCGAGGAAGAGCCCGTCAGGCCCGAATACCGCTCCAGCATGGATGCGGTGGCCAAGGGCACCGAGGACGGGCTCAAAATCTATCTGCAGGTCATGGCGCTTTTGATCGTGATGGTGGCGCTGATCTCGCTGGCCGACCAGATCCTGGCGGTGCTGCCGCATTGGGGCGGCGCGCCCATCACCCTGGAACGCACCCTGGGCTGGCTGTTCGCGCCCATGGCCTGGCTCTACGGCGTGCCCTGGCGCGAGGCGGGCGTGGCGGGAAGCCTGCTCGGCACCAAGACCATCCTGAACGAGCTGGTCGCCTATCTGAATTACGCGGCGCTGCCGCCGGGCACGCTCGATCCCCGCTCCGGCCTGATCATGGTCTATGCCCTGTGCGGCTTCGCCAATTTCGGCAGCGTCGGCATCCTGATCGCGGGCATGAGCGCCCTGATGCCCGAGCGGCGCGCCGAGATCGTGCCGCTCGCCCTGCGCGCCATCGTCTCGGGCACCTTGGCGAGCGGGCTTTCCGCGTCCATGATCGGGCTTCTCAACTGAGATCGTTCATGCGGGCCTGCGCGATTTTCCTGTGCCTGGCGCTTTTGGGTTGCGCCGCCACCATCGC
>JAFKFF010000337.1:12089-17659 GCA_017307315.1 Alphaproteobacteria bacterium | reverse complement strand
CCTGGCGCAAGGAAGGCGATGTTGGATACATCCGCCTGCCCGGCTTCAACGAGCAGACCGCTTCCGGTCTCGAGAAAGCGGTGCGCGACCTGAAGAAGCAGATCGGCCCCGGCATCAAGGGCTATGTCATCGACCTGCGCAACAATCCCGGCGGCCTGCTCGACCAGGCGATCCGGGTGTCGGACGACCTGCTCACCGGCGGGGAAATCGTTTCCACCCGCGGCCGCCATCCCGAAGATACCCAGCGCTACGATGCCAAGAGCGGCGACATTACGGGCGGAAAGCCCATCGTGATTCTGATCAATTCCGGCACCGCCTCGGCGTCGGAAATCGTGTCGGGCGCGCTGCAGGATCACAAGCGCGCCACCATCGTGGGCATGACCAGCTTCGGTAAGGGCTCGGTGCAGACCATCATTCCGCTCGGCGATGGCGGCGGCGCGCTGCGCCTGACCACGGCGCGCTATTACACGCCGTCCGGCCATTCGATCCAGGCGCAAGGCATCATCCCCGACATCGCGGTGGCGCAAGGCGACGAAGCCAATGTGCCCAAGATCGCGCGTCCGTCGGAAGCCGACCTGCCGGGCCATCTGGTGGGCGAGCCTGCCGGCAAGAAAGTCACAGCGCCGGTGATCAAGCCCGCGCCCGGCAAGAAGTATGACGACTTCCAGCTCTCCTATGCCCTCGACCTGTTGCGCGGGAAAATGACGGTCGCCGCCGCCGCGAAGCCGGTGAAAGCGGATTAGGAATTTTAAGAACCCCCTCCGTCTCTTTCGCGCAAGCGCTCAGAGACACCTCCCCCTTCAGCGCGCTTCGCGCGCAAGGGGGAGGCGGGCCTGAGATGGCTTTATCAAAGGCAGTGCGGCTTGACCCCAGAGGGGTCAATATAAATTAACCGCTTCCTAACCATGCTTCGGGCTAAATCCTGGGCATTATGACGGCCGCCGCCCAACCCGCCGTGTCTCGCGCCGCGCGTGCGCTGGCCTTTGCCAGTGCCGGCGTATTCGGCCTGCTGGGAATCGCGGCGCTGGGCATCACCGTGCTGGGCCATGTCGACCGGCCGGGCGTCACGCTGGATCTTTCGCCCCCCGTCATCGCCAAGCCTTCGGCACCGGCCAAAGCGGCTCCCGCCGCGCCCGAGGCTCCACCGCTTTCCATCGACAAGGTGACGATGGCGGGCCGCGCCCTTCTCGCCGATCCCGCGCTGATCGAGAAAAGCCCGCAAGGACCCTTGCCCCGCATCGCCGACAATGGGCGCACGCCCATGGCGGCGTATGCGGCGCCCGCGCGCGGCGGAAAATTCCGCATCGCCATCGTGGTGTCCGGCCTTGGCCTCGGCGCCAAGGCGACGGCGGCGGCGCTGGCGGCATTGCCGGCCGGCGTCAGTCTCGCTTACGTGCCTTATGGGCCCCATGTGCAGCAGAGCGTGGCGGCGGCGCGGCAGGGCGGGCATGAAGTTCTGCTGGAAGTCCCGATGGAGCCGTTCGATTTCCCCGACAGCGATCCCGGCCCCTATACCTTGCGCTCCGGCATCGAGCGGGATGGCAATGGCGAGAAGCTGGAATGGCTTCTGTCGCGCTTCACCGGCTATGCCGGGGTGACCAATCTTCTGGGCCAGCGCCTTCTTTCCGATGCCGGCGCCTTGTCGCCGGTGATGACCCAATTCGCGCGCCGGGGGCTTTATTTCTACGACAATGGCGCGGCGGCCCAATCCGCGGCGCCGGACGTGGCGGGGCGTCTGGGCGCGCCTTTCGCCAAGGCGACGGCACGGCTCGACGCCATTCAGACGGCGCTGGAGATCGACAAGCACCTTTCCGACCTGGAAACCCAGGCGCGCGCGCACGGTAGCGCGATCGGCTCCGGCTCGCTTTATCCGGTCACGGTCGAGCGGATCGCGGCCTGGGCGAAGGGGCTCGAAAAACGGGGGTTTGTTCTGGTCCCCGTCTCCGCCATAGTAAGTTCGCCCTCAAAATAGGGCGCGGGCCTTTTGGGTCCTGAGTTCGTCGCGCGTGCTCGCGTACGTCCGTACGCTTCGCGCGACGCTCCTGCTCAGGCCCCAAAATTCCTCGCGCCGGCCATTCGAAGTGTTTCACATGAATTCTTCCCTTCTTCCCTATCGTCCCGCCGTAGGCGTGATGCTGCTCAACCGCCAGGGCATGATCTTCGTCGGCAAGCGCATCGACCAGACGGTCGAAGGCTGGCAGATGCCGCAGGGCGGCATCGACGAAGGCGAAGCGCCGCGTCAGGCGGCCTTGCGCGAACTCAAGGAAGAAGCCGGAACCGACAAGGCCGAAATCATCGCCGAGATGGACGACTGGATCACCTACGACCTGCCCGCGCATCTGATCGGCGTCGCCTTCCACGGCAAGTTTCGCGGCCAGCGCCAGAAATGGTTCGCGTTGCGCTTCACCGGCGAAGACCGCGACATCGATCTCCACGCCCATGAGCCGGAATTCTCCGCCTGGAAATGGCTGGCGCTGGAAGAGTTGCCGCGCGTGATCGTGCCGTTCAAGCGCGATTCCTACACCAAAGTGATCGCCGCCTTCCGGCATCTGGCGAGGCCGGGTTGATGGGGAAACAAAAGCCTCCCGTCATCATGATCCATGGCGGCTTTTGCGGCCCCTGGGCCTGGGACGATTTCGCCGCCCGCTTCCGCGCCGCCGGTTATGCGGTCGAAACGCCCACCTTGCGCCATCATGACGGGGGTGCGCCGCCTCCCGCGCTCGCCACCACCAGCCTTCTGGATTATGCCGCCGATCTGGAAAAGCTTGTCGCGGGCCTGGGCACGCCGCCCATCCTGATCGGTCATTCGATGGGCGGGCTGCTCGCCCAGATGCTGGCGGCGCGGCGCAAGGTGGCGGCCGCGCTCCTGCTGGCGCCGACCGCGCCCTGGGGCGTTCCGCCCACCACCCTGTTCGAGATCGGTGCGGCGCAGAGCCTGATGCTGCGGGTGGGCTTCTGGAGCGCGATCCTGGAGCCGGATTTCGCCATCGCTCAAGCGCATTCGCTGGACCGCGTGCCCGCCGAACGCCGGGCGGATGTCTTCGCGCGCTTCGTGCCCGAATCGGGCCGCGCCACTTTCGAGATGATCCATTGGGGCCTGGACATGCGCCGCGCCAGCGAAGTGGATGTGCGCAAAGTCGAAGCGCCGCTTCTGTTCCTGGCGGGCGGCGGCGACCGCATCAACCCGGCCGGCACGGTGGAACGCGCGGCGCGGCTCTACAAGGAGCGGGCGCAGTTCGAAGTCATGCCGGGCATGAGCCATTGGCTGATCGGCGAACCCGGCTGGGAAGCGGTGTGCGAGCGTGCGCTCGCTTGGTTAGCTTCCCCCATCTGTGCGCCACGCGGGCAGGCCCGCTAGCGCACATCTTCCCCCGCCAGCGCTTCGCGCGCGGGGGAAGAAAGCCAGAGCCAAGGCGATCAGTCTGTAGCCGTTTCGAGCGCTGCGGTTGCAATCCAATCGGGCTTATGCCTATCCTGCTTTGCCTTTCGAGAGGCAAACGATCCGCGTAAAGGGCTCAGCCCGCTCGATCTGTGTCAGTTGCATCAATCCTTACTTCCGGCCCCCGTATTTGCGGATTTTGGGGCCCAAATGGAAGGAAGGTTGTCTTGTCCGCGACGCGCCCAACCCCATCGAAATTTTCACTCCCGACGCGGCCGTCACTGGAACATTTGCGCAAGATGAGCAAGCAACGATTGGCAAAGTTGCGGGCGGCCGGCGCCAGCGCCCAACTGGCCGATGCACAATTGTTGCTCGCCCGTGAGTATGGCTTTTCCAGTTGGCGCGCCTTGAAAGCGGCGGTGGGAGCCGAGGGGATGCCTGTTGCTGCTCGCCAGTCTCCCTTGAACCACTATCGCGTCACCACGCCCTGTACCGCAAAGCTCGATAGGGTGGCGTCCGAGAATGCGTTCTTCAGTTTGCTCACACTGGGTCTGTTCCTGACCTGCATGGCGATGACTGTCGATTTTGGCAGTCACAAACCCACCGGCGGCTTCGCTCCGGTAGTGGTGGATGTCGAAATCAAACGCTGACCCATGAAAGGGCTATTTTCCGGTCTTGCCTTGGGGCCTTGCTGGCGGTTGTGGCATCGGCTCCGGCACAGGCGGCTTTAACTTTGTAGAGCAATGCCAAGCCAGCAACGGGGGCGACATGGACAGGCGGGAATTGATCGGACTCGCCACAGCGGCGGCGATATCCACGCGGGCATTCGCCGAAACGATGGCGTCGGACGGCAGCCTGCCGAGCGATTCCAGGGAGATTATAACCCTCTGGCCGGGCACGCCCCCAGGCGGCGAAGGCGTTACCGCCAAGTCGAACATCATCGAAACCAGCAAAACGCCCGACCTGTTCCATGATCGTGCCGTTGTGCACGTCGATGTCCCGCTTCTCATGGTTTATCGCGCCGCCAGGCCGAACGGCTCGGCGCTGCTGCTGATGCCAGGCGGCGGCTATGGCGGGGAGTTTTTCGAACGGGAAGGAATTGAGCCGGCACGGGTCTTCAACCAGTCGGGCATCACCTGCTTTATCTTGCGCTATCGCTTGCCGGGCGACGGTTGGGCCAATCATTCCGACGTTCCGCTTCAGGATGCGCAGCGGGCCATGCGGCTCATCCGCGCCGATGCCGGGAAGTACGGAATTGATCCCGCACGGCTCGCCGTGATTGGTTTTTCGGCGGGCGGCCATCTTGCCGCGTCGCTTGCCACGCGTTTCGCAGCGAATGTCTATGCGCCCGTCGACGCTGTGGATAGGCAGGACGCCAAGCCCCTGGTCGCCGGTCTCATGTATCCCGTCACCACCTTGGGCAATGGCACCAACCCCGGCACGCGCCATTGGTTGGTGGGCGACAAGGCGGACGCCGCAACATTGGATGCCTATTCGGTGGACAAGCACATCCCGGCCGATACATCGCCTTCCTTCATCTGTCTTGCGGCCGATGACCCGGAGGCGGCGCCGTTCGCCAATGGCATTGCCATGTTCGGGGCGCTGCGGGCCGCGAAAATTCCGGCTGAACTGCATGTGTTCGAGCAAGGCAAGCACGGCTTCACGATCCGAAATATCGCCGGAAAACCCGCTTCAGCCTGGCCACAGCTTTTCATGGCCTGGGCTGCGACCCACGGTCTCTTAGCCGCGCCGTGAAGATATGAATCTCTATGGCGGGAACGGTGCGGAAATTTTTAAGGCAAAAAGAGCTCGCCAAGTGGGCCATGACAATTTGGATTTGAATTTCAGTCGAGCGCAAACCCTAGCGCTTGCCGAAGCGACTCAGGCCCGCCTCCCCTGCGCGCGCGTAGGGCTGGGCTCTGGTGCGCCTTGGTCATGAATTTCTTCCCCCGCGCGGCGGAGCCGCTGGCGGGGGAAGCTGTCCGCTAGCGGGCTTGCCAGCGCGCAGGCGCGAGCCGGAGCGCCAAGCCAAGCTGGCGGACAGATGGGGGCATCAATTAATAGCCACTTGGTGGCGCTTCCCGAAATCCTTCATGAAGGCCTGCAACGTATCCACCGACGCGATCTTGGCGGCGGCGTCGCGGAAGGCGAGGCCTTGCATGTCGATCTCCTGCGACAGCACGGCAAAGGC
>JAFKFF010000337.1:0-12071 GCA_017307315.1 Alphaproteobacteria bacterium | reverse complement strand
GGGAATAGGCCGTCGCCACCCGCAGGACTTCGCTTCGCTCATTGTCCGACAGCGGCAAGGGATCGCTCCAGCGCGCGCCCAGCAGATCCTCGGTCTTCTGGCCGGCCAGCGCCCAGTTGCCGGCTTCCCAATAAATGTCGGCGCGCAGCCGGTTGGTGTCGGCCTGACTGTCCACCGCGATCAGGTCCAGCGCATTGTCCCATTGCTTGAGCGCGGCGAAGGCGCGCGCTTCCAGGATCATGCGGGCATGGCCGTCGGAATCGGGAAGGCCGCTGATCTGGGTGGTATGGAGCGCGTTCACGGCGTCCTGCGGCTTGTGATCCATCAGATAGATCGCCGCCAGCTTGGTCGCGACCTGGGCCTTGGCGACGCCGTCCAGCCTGTTGTTCACCTGATAGGAGAGGAGCGTGGCCGCCGGCCCCAGCAGGTCCACCGCCACCAGGCGGTCGACCATGTGCCGGATCATCTCGTCGCCATCCGCGCCGATGGGGGTGAGATCGATATTGTCGTAGAAGATCGCAAGGCTCTCCACCGCCGGCAATTTTTCGGCGCCGCCCTTGATGAAAAGATTGGCGAAAGCCGCGCGCATATCGTCCTGCGCGGCGCGGGCCTGACCGTCACCCGCGAAATTCTGGGTCGCCACCCGCAAGGTCTTCAGGCCCGCCTGCCATTTGCGTTCGCCGAAATAAAGGCCGGCGAGCTTGCGCAGGGTCTTCATCTCGAGCTGGTCGCCGCGCCAGCGATAGCGCAGGCGCTCCAAGACGCCGATGGCCTGTTTGGGCTCGAGCGCATTGGCGGCCAGCGCCGCGTTGGTGTGATAGAAGATCGCCTGCGCGGCCAGCCTTTCGTTGCCGCCATTCTCCACTTTCTTGAAGAGGGCGGCGGCGGCGCCATAGTGGTTTTCGCCTGCTTCGATGCGCGCCTTGATCAAGCTGGCTTCCAGGGCATCGGTTTTTCCCAGATCTTTCGGGACCCGCATCATCGCGGCGTCGGCCAGTTCCATCCGACCCATGCCCAGTGCGGCCTCGGCGTCCGCCAGGCGAACGCGCGCCTGCCACTCGGGCTGGTATTTCTTCAAGACCGGCACCGCCCGTTGCAGGTAGGCATGCGCGTCTTTCCAGTTTTCCAGCGCCGCCTCGGTCAGGCCGCGCCACAGCGCGGCGTGGCGGTCGGCATCGAAGGTGGGGCCCGCCAGATCGTTATGGGCGTCGCGGTAGCGTCCCATCATGTAATTGGCCGCCGCCCGCATGGTGGCGAGTTGGACATCGCCGCGCAGCCCCGGATCGGAGGTCTGGATCAGATTGATGAGGCCCAGTGCCTCGGCGGCGAAACGATTGGCGAGATAGAAGCGCGCCAGCACCAGACGCGCGCCATTGGCCCGGGCCGGCGGCATGCGCGCCACCGCTTGCGTCAGCCGCCGCTCGGTGGCGAGGAAGGCGGCGCCGGGGCCGGGATTCCAGGCCGCGAAATCCAGAAAGCTCGGCCCGTTGCGTTCCGCCGCCAGCGCGGCGGGCGTTTCTTCCACCGGGGTGGAAAGCGGGGTGAGCGAAAGCCCGCCCGGCCGGGTGATGGTGATGCGCCCGCCGGCGGCGGCGATGGAAAGATCCTCGGCTTGCGGCGCGAGCACCAGACCGCTGGCGCTGGGCAGGGCTGCGAACTCGGCGTAATGGCGCTCGGTGTTGATGGCATGGCCGCTCTGGCCCGCGATCACGCTCAGCATGTCGCCGACCACCGGATCGCTCAAGCTCAGCACCCGGTCCGAGCCCGGCAGAAGCGTGGTGAGCGAGGCGCGCTTGGGATCGTCCTGGTTGCGGGCGAAGCTGATGTTGGCAGGCGGTGTGGCGGGCGCCGTGCCGAGGGTCACTTTCAGATCGGCGCCGGCGTTCTCCGCCCCGATGGGCATGTCCTGTTTCAGGCCGATGCGCAGCACCGAAATGCCGGCGGCCGAAGAGGCTTCCACGGCGGTGGCGAAATCGCCCAGCTGGGTTTTGAGCGCGGCGGCGTCGAAACTGGGCGCGTTCTCCAGCACCACCCAGGCGGTCGACCCGCGGATGAAAACCGCGTTGGGGTGGCTGGCTGCGCCCTTGAAGGTGACAATGGCGCCGGTCTTGGTGCGCTGGCCGCTGGCCAGCGGACTGTCGGCGGCGGGCGCGACGGTCTCGGATTTCTTTTCCGCGTCTTTCGCGTCGGCATGGGCGTCCGCGATCTTGGTTTCCGGCTTGGCGGGCGTCGCCTCGGGTTTTTTGTCCGCGAGCTTGTCGGCGGTCTCGGCGATCGCCTTGACCTGGCCGGCCGAGATCGCGCCCTTCATCGCCGTGACCTGGGGTTTGGACAGGCCGGCGGGCTTGTAGGCGGCGGCATCGGTCTTGGGCGCCAGCACGTCCAGCACGATCTTGGTGCCGTCGCGGAAATCGTGGAAACCGGAATCGCTGTCGGTTTCGAACTCGACCACGGTGCTGCCGCCATCGCTATGCCAGGCGGCGTTCTTCACCCAGGGCGGGGCGAAACGGGCCAGGGCTGAAAGATCGGGCCGCGCCTGCGCCTGGAAGCGCAGGGTGATTTTTCCGGCGCCGGGAAAAGCCGTGTAGGGGACCGTCCGGGGCCAGTCGAAGACCAGCCGCGTATAGTTGGAATAGGTTCCGGTGCGCAGCTTGATCTCGGGCAGCTTGGACGGATCGACCGGGGCTGCGGCGACGCGCACGGGCGCGGCCAGATCGGGCATCGTGCCGGTGAAGCTTTGCGGCGCCAGATCGATCACGGCTTCCGCGCCCAGCGCGCTTTGATGCAGGCGCACCGGCTGGGTGAGGGCGAAGCGCAAGGTCTTGCCGTCGGCATCGGCGCGGCCGCTGGCCAAGGCGCCGCCGGAAAGCGCCACGATGGCCTGGGGCGTGATCGTCACCTTGCGGTCGAAGCTGAGCGTCAGCACGCTGTCCTGCGTCACGGCGGTGACTTTGGCGGCGGGCGCGAAATCGAAGGCGAGGCGGACGAAACCGGATTGGGGCGGGGCGGTCACGCTGTCGGCGGCGCGCGCGGGCAGGCTGGCCAGAAGCGCCAGCCCGGTCAGGCTCATCACGCGCGTAAAGGTCGCCAACTCTTTCAAGCCCACCAAAAGACGCCCGACTATGACCGGGCCGGTGTTAACCCCTGGTAAACCGTAAATTTCGGGGCTGGCGGCAGGTCATCCGCCGGTTTTGGGGGCTTCCGGCGCCGCCTTGGCCGTCGGGGCCGGGCTCAAGGCCGCCGTCTGCCCGGATGCGGGAGTTGCGGGGGCGCCAACAACCGGCGCCGGCGTGACGGCTCCTGTGCTGGCCGCGTCGGGCAGGGTCAGGCGGTTGGCCAGCCGCAGGGTCAGTTTCTGGGCCTGGTCCGGTGTCATCGCCGCCAGGACGGGGGCCAGCACATCGGATTTCATCTCGGCGGCGACCGGCACCAGTACCTGGTCGCTGAGGCTGTCGAAGATGCGGGCGGCGTCCTTGGGCTTCATTGCCGAATAGGTTTTCACCAGGGAGGCAAGCTGCTTGGCCTGTTCGGCGTCGCGCTGGCCCAGCAGCGTCGTGATCTGCGCCTGCATCGCCTTGAGCTGGCCGAGCTTGGTGTCGATGCGCGCTTCGGTGGCGGCCAGGATGTTCGCCTGAGCCTTGATCTGCGCTTCGCGGGCGTCGAGTTCGCCGCGGCGCTTGGACAGGCTGGTGAGGACTTCCACTTCCGAAGTGCTGGCGGCCGCCGTTTCCTCGCCCGCGAAATCTTTCGGCGCGGGCGGCGGGTTCAGCGCATCGGCGGCGGCCGGCTGATCGCTATTGGCATAGGCGTCATGGATCAGTCCCGACGCATTCAGAACCAGAAGGCCGGTGCCCACCACCACCACGCTGGGCAAAAGACGCAGCAGGCGGGACGGCTGGCGGATCGCGGATGTCATTGGGCGCTTCTCATGTTGTCGAGGCGGTTCATGATGCTGTTGGACGGCAGGGGAATATCGGCCAGCGGCACCGAGCGCGGCGCGTTGGAGACCCCGCGTTCGATACGGTCGGCGATGCGTTCGGCCGATCCGGTGAGGACCGCCAGCTCGTCGATGTGCAGGCGCGCGCGCTTCAGGCGCTCGTCCAAGGTGCCCGCCGCTTCGCCCGCCGCGGCCTTCAACGCGCGCAGGCTCGCGCCGGCCCCGGCAATGGCCATGTTGAGTTCGCCGATGGTGCGGCTGAGGCCTTCCTGGCCCTTGCGCACGGCGGCCAGCCGCCGTTCGAGCAGGATGCAATAGCCCAAGGTGGCGATCAGCAGGATTTCCAGCGCGACTTCGACGAAAAAGGTCATGGACATGGCATGTCTCCGGCTAAAGCGCTTTGGACGCGTCGGTGCGTTCGATGGCGGCATCGACCCGCACGGCGACCGACGAGCCGACGCGGCCCATGCGGCCCGTCAGCAGCGGCACGCCGCGGCAGCGCAGTTCGATGGTGGAATCCGGGCTCGCGCCCAGCATCACGGTCTGGCCGACCTGAAGGTTCATCACCTTGTTCAGCGGCATTACCTGTTCGTCCAGGATGGCGTCGATATTCACCTTGGTGGACCAGAGTTCGGTCGCCAGATGGCTTTCCCAGATGGAATCGCGGCCGAATTTCTCGCCCATGAATTGCTGCAGCAGCAGCTTGCGGATGGGCTCCAAGGTGGCATAGGGCAGAAGCAGTTCGGTGCGCCCGCCCCGATCTTCCATGTCGATGCGAAGCTTGACCAGGATGGCGGCGTTGGCGGGCCGCGCGATGGCGGCGAAACGGGGATTGGTTTCCAGGCGGTCGAGCGAGAAATTGACCGGCGCCAGCGGTTCGAACGCCGCGCACATGTCCTGCAGGATCACTTCCACCATGCGCTGCACCAGGGTGCGTTCGATGGTGGTGTAGGGCCGCCCCTCGATGCGCATGGCGGACGAGCCGCGCCGCCCGCCCAGAAGCACGTCCACGATGGAATAGATCAGGTTGGAATCGACGGTGAAGAGGCCGTAATTGTCCAGCTCCTCGGCATGGAACACCGACAGGATCGCGGGCAGGGGAATGGAATTCAGGTAATCGCCGAAGCGGATCGAGGTGATGGAGTCCAGGCTCACTTCGACATTGTCGGAGGTGAAATTGCGCAAGGAGGTGGTCATCAGCCGCACCAGGCGGTCGAAGACGATTTCCAGCATCGGCAGGCGTTCATAGGAGACCAGCGCCGAATTGATGATGGCGCGGACGCCCGATTTGTCCTGCATCTGGTCGGAGGTGACGTCGAAGCCCAGGAGAGAGTCGATTTCCTCCTGGTTGAGGATGCGTTCGGCGCCGGTGCCGCCTTCCGCCGGGATGTCGGTGGGCGCGATTTCGGCGGCGGCGTCCGGGGGGGGCGTTTCGTCGGCCATGTTATTGCACGATCATCTGCTTGAGGAGGACGTCGCGGACCTTGTAGGGCGCGGCCGCGGCATTCACCCGGCGCAGCAATTCTTCCTTCAGGCGCAAGGGGCCTTCCGAGCCCCTGAGATCTTCGACGCGAAGTTCGCGCAGATAGGATTGGAACTGGTCGACCAGGCGCGGCATCAGCGCCGTCATGCCGGTCTTTTCCAGCTCGTTGTCCATTTCCAGCGACAGGGACAGCTTCAGATAGGCCGGAGTGCCGTCGCTGCTTTGAATATTGACCAGAATGTCGGGCACGTCGCTGAACGCCACTTCCGGTGGGGTGAGCGGCGGAGCTTCCGCCACTTTTTCGTGATCGCCATCGTGCGGCTTCAAGAGAAAGAAGTATGCGCCGGCACCGCCGCCGCCCAGCACCAGAACCAGGGCGGGCACGGCGATCATCAGGATTTTCTTGGTAAGAAAGCGCTTGAGGCCTTTCTTGGGCGCGGCTTCGCCGTCCGCGCCTTGCGCTTCGGCGTTTTCGCCCTCGGCGTCGGGCTCTTTGTCTTTCTTCGCCATGGCCACGTCCCAGCTCTCTTCGTCCCGCACGGTAAGCAAACGTGGTTAAGGAGCGGTTGAAATTGCCCATCCCGCCCGATCCGGCCCGGCAAGTTTTTCCGCAGCGCTTTTCGTGCGAGCGGGAAAGTCAATGAAATTGGGCTTTTCCCGCTGGCACGGCGGCTGCACTTCTTCCGCCGCGGACCAGAAGGGATCTGCCGAGCCATGGATAATTCACTTCTTGTTAGTCTTTCACAGCAAATCGCGGCCTATCGCTCGATAGACGTGATCGCCAACAAGAAGGGTCCCCAGGCGCTGAGCTTCGTGAAGGATGCGGGCGTGATCCGCGACCTCGGCCAGGGCGAACTGACCTCCACCGGCGCGACGTTGGACTTCGCCATCAACGGCAAGGGCTTCTTCGCGGTGCAGACCCCTTCGGGCATCCGCTACACCCGCGACGGCCATTTCACCCTCGACCAGAACGGCCAACTCGTCACCGCCGACGGCTATGCGGTGCAGGGCGATGGCGGCGCCATCACCATCACGCCGGACGACGGCACGGTCAGTGTCGGTGCCGACGGCACCATCTCCAGCATCCTCAACGGCGCGTCGAACCAGATCGCCAAGCTGCAGGTGGTGGAATTCCGCAACGAGCGCGCCATGACCAAGGAAGGCGCCAACCTCTACGCCACCACCCAGACGCCCACCACCGCTACCACCGCCACGATCGCCCAGCACATGCTGGAAGGCTCCAACGTCAGGCCGGTGATCGAGATCAGCCGCATGGTGGAAGTGATGCGCGCCTATCAGATGACGGCGACGATGACCAATTCCCAGGAACAACTCATGCGCCAGGCGATCAATCAGCTTGGCAGCATGCCGAATTAGGAGAGCTGACCAATGCGCGCGCTTTCGATCGCAGCCACCGGCATGGCCGCCCAGCAGACCAATGTCGAAACCATCGCCAACAATCTGGCGAACATGAACACCACCGGCTTCAAGCAGCAGCGGGCGGAGTTCCAGGATCTGCTCTACCAGAACATCCAGACGCCGGGCGCCCAGACCTCGGACCAGGGCACCTTCGCGCCCAACGGCATTCAGATCGGCGCCGGCGTGCGCACCGCCGCGATCTATCGCATCACCACCCAGGGCGATTTGAAGCAGACCAGCAACCCTTACGATGTGGCGATCCAGGGATCGGGCTATTTCCGCATCCAGCAGGCCGACGGCACCGACGCTTATACCCGCTCGGGCAATTTCTCGCTCTCGCCGGAAGGCCAGCTCATCACCCAGGACGGGCTGGTGGTGCAGCCCGGCATCGCCATTCCGCAGAACACGCTTTCCGTCCAGATCAATGCGCAGGGCCAGGTCAACGCCACGGTGGCGGGCAACAACACACCCCAGACCGTGGGTCAGCTGGAGCTGACCCGCTTCCCCAACGAGGCCGGTCTCAACGCCATCGGCAACAATCTTTATCTGGAAACGCCCGCCTCCGGCTCGCCCCAGGCCGGCGTGCCCGGCTCCACCGGCTATGGCACCGTGCAGCAGGGCTTTCTGGAAACCTCCAACGTCAATTCGGTGGACGAAATCACCGCCCTGATCACGGCGCAGCGCGCCTATGAAATGAACTCCAAGGTCATCAGCGCCGCCGACCAGATGCTGCAGCAGACCGCCCAGCTCGGAGGCCGCTAATGACGATCCGCAATCTGCTTTTGATGTTGGCCGCGCTCGCCGCCACGGCTCTGCCCGCCGCCGCCCAAGAGGGCGTGCGCATCGTGGTGCCGTCGCACGATATCGCCCGCGGCCAGGTGATCGCCGACAGCGATCTGACCTTTGCCACCGTCGAAGGCAGCGCCCTGATGGCCGGCACCGTCACCGGCATCGAGGCGGTGAAGAACATGGAGGCGCGCCGCATGCTGCATGCCGGCGAAGCGCTTCGGGCCGACGATGTGCGCCGTCCGGTGGTGGTGAACAAGGGCCAGACCGTCACCATGCTGTTTCGCGCGCCGGGGGTCGAGTTGACCGCGATGGGCCGCGCCATGAGCGAAGGCGGCGTCGGCGACACCATCACGGTGCAGAACCCTTCGTCCTTCCGCATGATCAGCGGGACGATCAGCGCGCCCGGCACCGTCATCGCCACCGGCCCGGCTTCGCCCTTTCCCTCCCGCCGCACCGCCCGCAACTAGGATTTCGCCATGCACACTCTCAAAACGCTTTCCGCCGTGACGATCCTGGGCGCCGCCCTGTGCGGCTGCTCGGCGCTGGACCGCATCGAGAATATTGGCGAGGCGCCGAAGCTGTCGCCGGTCGGCAATCCTGCCAACAGCCAGATCGTGGCGGCGATCCCGGCGCTGCCGCCCATCACCCATGAAGGCAACTCGCTGTGGCAGCCGGGCGCCAAGAGCTTCTTCCACGATCCGCGCGCCAATCACGTGGGCGATGTCATCACCGTCAATGTCTCGGTCTCCGACACCGCCAAGCTGCAGAACAGCACCTCGCGCGCGCGCACCAATTCCGACAATGCCAACCTGACCAATCTGTTCGGCCTGGAAACGGCGCTGCCGTCCAGCATGGATCCCACCAGCCTGGTGAAGATGGGCTCGGATTCCTCCAATGTCGGCACCGGCTCGGTCAACCGGCAGGAAAACATCAACATGACCCTGGCGGCGCTGGTGGCGCAGGTTCTGCCCAACGGCAATCTGGTGATCGACGGCCATCAGCAGGTGCGGGTGAACAACGAGCTGCGCGATCTGCGGGTCTCCGGCATCGTGCGCCGCGAGGACATCACCCAGGACAACACCGTCAACCTGGCCCAGATCGCCGAAGCGCGCATCTCTTATGGCGGGCAGGGAACGGTGAGCGACGTGCAGCAGCCGCGCTACGGCAGCCAGCTATTCGATATCATCATGCCTTGGTAGCTGCCCCCATCTGTCTTCCTCGGGATAAACCCTCGGAAGACATCTTCCCCCGCCAGCGGCTTTGCCGCGCGGGGGGAAGAAAGCCGGAGCGCGCTTCGCGTCCCTAATCGTCCCGGTATACTTTCTCTCGCCGCTCGTGACGTTCCTGCGCTTCGATCGACAAGGTCGCGATCGGGCGCGCGTCCAGCCGCTTGAGGGAAATCGGCTCGCCCGTTTCTTCACAGAAGCCATAGGAGCCATCCTCGATCCGGCGCAGCGCTGCGTCGATCTTGGCGATCAGCTTGCGCTGGCGGTCGCGGGTGCGAAGCTCCAACTGGCGTTCGGCCTCGGTGGAGGCGCGGTCGGCAAGGTCGGCGTGGGGAATGGTTTCGGCCTGCAGATTCTGGATCGTCTCGCGGCTTTCCTTGAGAATCTCTTCCTTCCAGGCATTGAGCTTGCGGCGGAAATATTCCCGCTGCTTTTCATTCATGAAGGGTTCGTTTTCCTGCGGCCGGTAGTCGGCCGGGATCTGGATTCCCATGCGCACTCCCTAAACCAGCAAAGGCAGAGGCCTTTGTGGGCCGGGGTTATAGCGAGAGGGGGGTAGGCCAGCAATCACAATCGCGGGGCGGAAAAAGTGATGCACACGCAAAGTCCCAGCCAGCCCCGCGGCGCCTCGGACTTCAACCAGTTTCAAGGGCTTAACCGGGGAACTCTTCAGGCCTGCTGCGCCGCCAGAATGCGGGAATCGCCATTTGCCAGGGGATCGCCGCCGAACCGGTTATTCCCCGCGGTACCGCGGGTGCAAAACCAGACAATCAGCAGAATCAGGCCCAGACTTGGTACGAGCGCGATCCAGTACCACCAGCCCGACCGGTCGGTGTCGTGCAGGCGGCGGACGAGCACCGAAATCGCCGGCAGGAAATTGCCGATGGCGGAAAGCGCCAGAAGCATGGCGCCGAGATCCGACGGTATCAGGGCAAGGCAAATCACCAGAAGCGTGTGGTAGAGCGTGAAGTACCAATATTCCGAACGCGACGCTCTCCCCGAGAAGGTCGCATATTTGGAATAGCAGGATGTGATCGCTTGCCAGAATGTCACGGATGCCCCCCAGCTTTTCGCAACAGGAAGAGCTTAGCCCGGATTTTGCGGGCCTGGTGCAGATGCTGGTTGTGTGGTTACCAACCTGCTGTTGACCGAGCGCCGCGCGTTTGGATGAGCGGCAGAACTGTTTTTGGTGCCAATTGGAGAGGAATTCTGGGTCCCCGCCTTCGCGGGGACATCGTTCGCACGAACGACTTAGGTCCGAAGGGGACCTAAGTCGTGTGCTCACGATGGTTGCGGGGGCTGGATTTGAACCAGCGACCTTCAGGTTATGAGCCTGACGAGCTACCGGGCTGCTCCACCCCGCGTCAGAAGGTGGGCGGGTATAGGCCAGCCCGGCGCCGGTGTCCACCCGGATTTCCGCTCTTTTGGCGGTTTTTTGCCCCTTTCAGGCTTCGTCAATCCGCCATCCCTAGGATGGGCCGATGAACCGACCCCTGCTTGCCTTTCTGCTGGTCCTGGCCGGTCCCGCCTGCGCCGACGACACCCACATCATTGTCCAGCAGGGCCGTGCCTTCCGGCCGAGCGAGATCACCATCAACCGTGGCGAATCGCTCACCTTCACCAACAATGACGAGTTCATCCATCAGGTCTATGTCGCGGGCCTGTTCGATACCGACGAAAAGGCGCCGGGCCAGAACATTACCGAAAGCTTTCCAGAGACGGGAACTTTCGAAGTCCGTTGCCACATCCATCCCAAAATGAAGCTCGTGGTGCGCGTCAAGTAGCGGACGCACAAGGGCTTTCCCGGCGGGCGCGGCCATCCTTAAGCGCCCATCAACACCCTTGCTCCAGAATCGTGCCGGGAAGCGCCGCTGCCGAAGGCGCGGGCCGGGTTCTGGAATGTCGCTGGCGAAAACCACCATCGGCGCCAAGATATTTGGCGCCTTCATCGCGATGAGCGTGCTGATCGCGCTCCTGGGCGCGGCGGGCTATGGCGCGCTGTCGCTGGCGGGCCAGACCACCGTCACCACCTTCGATGGCCCCTTGATGGCCATCAACTATGCTCGCGCCGCGCAGGCCGATTTCATCATGCTCAAGATGGCGGAGCTGCGCTTCGAGCATGCGGATGAAGCGGCGCGCGCCGCGATCACGGCCGAGATCGGCGAACTGGCCTCGACCTTCGCGGACGATCTGGCGGTGGCGGAGCAGCGTTCCATCATGCCGGACGAAAAACGCCTGATCCGGGAAATCCGCCCGCTGGTGGCGCGCTGGCGCGCATCGCGGACCGCCGGCGACATCGCGGCGCTGGAAGAGATCGACCGGCAAGTGGACGCGAAGTTCGATCTTCTGATCGAACTCAACACCGATCACAGCTTCATCGGCCGGCGCAAGGCGGTCGACAATGTCGCGACCTACAAATATCTCTCCGCCGGGGCCACCCTGCTGGCTTTGCTCCTGGGCGCCGGCATCACGCTGTTCCTGCGCAATCGCATCGTGCGGCCCTTGTCGGCGGCGGCCACCGTCGCCGACCGCATCGCCAGGGGCGAGCTGCAGACCGAAATCCCGCCCGGCGGCGCCGACGAAACCGGGGCGCTGCTGAAATCCATGACGGTGATGCAGGACAATATCCGCGCCATGATGGTGCGGGAAAAGGGCCTGCGGCTGTCGGCCGAAAACCGCCTGTCGGACGCGCTGGAAACCTCTCGCGAAGGCGTGATCCTGGTCGGGCCCGAAGGCACGATCCTTCTCGCCAACCGCCAATTGCGCGAATTCTTTCCGGCGATAGCGGCGGAGCTTGTCAGCGGGACGAAGTTCGCGGATGCGCTGCGTCTGATCCGCACGCAGCTCGGCGCCAGCGCAGAGGGCGAGATCGGTCTTTCCGGCCACCGGGAATTGGAACTCGCCGACGGCCGCTGGGTGCGCGTGACGGCCAACCCGACCTCGGAAGGCGGCTCCATCCTCTTCTTCTCCAATTTCACCGCCATCAAGGAGCGCGAGGAGAATTTGCGCGCCGCCAAGCGGGAAGCCGAGGAGGCCAACGCCGCCAAGACGCGGTTCCTGGCCAATATGAGCCACGAATTGCGCACGCCGCTGAACGCCATCATCGGCTTTTCGGAAATTCTCAACGGCCAGTTGTTCGGTGAAATCGGCAACGCCCGCTATCTGAATTATTCCGGCGACATATTGCGCTCGGGCCGCCATCTGCTGGATGTGATCA
>JAFKFF010000478.1 GCA_017307315.1 Alphaproteobacteria bacterium | reverse complement strand
CCTGGCGCTCGGTCAGGAGCTTGGCGCGCGATTTGCCGAAGCCCATCGCCTTGCCGCCGCCCGACTGCATCTGTCGCAGGAAAAAGACCCAGACGCCGATCAGAAGCAGCATCGGGAACCAGTTGACAAAGATGCCGACCAGCGAGGGCATGCCTTCGTCGGCCGCCGTCACGGCGGTTTCGACATTGTGCGACTTCAAGGTCGGCCACAGCGTGCTGTCGTTGCTGGGCACGGTGGTGGTGAAGGCCTGGCCGTTGGTGAACTCGCCTTTGACCTGCTCGCCCTGGAAGGTGACTTTGCGAACCTGGTTCTGGACCACCTGCTCCGTGAATTTGGAATAGGGAATGGTGCTGGCGGCGTTGTGGGCGCCGTTGCTCTGGAACAGGTTGAACAGGAACACCAGGAGGACCGCGATCAGGATCCACAGGCCGAGATTGCGCAAATTGTTCAAGACCGGCGTCCTTTCATTCCACTCCAGCCCGTGCGGGCTGCGGCACTTCGGTTTCGGCCCAGCGAGCCTTTTGGTGAGCCAACGTCAGGCATGCGCACCGTCACCCCGGCACCTTGTATTAGATAGGGTGTCTGTAGCGCATTGCCAGCCAGAAAAACGTTAAGAGTTTCGCGCCCCTTGCGCAATGCGGGGGCGTCTGCCCGGTTAACGGGCCCTTCTGGAACTTTCCCTCGCGAGAACCAGCGTTTTCGGCCCAAAAGCCTGGGCGGCGCGGGGCGCCGGGAACAGGCGGCAGCCATGCAATGTCGCACCCCGGCCCAATTTTCCGGCGGCGATGCTGTCGAAAAGCCGCTCCAGCGCCTCGAACCGGGGACGATAGGGTTCGCCCGATACCCCCATCAGCAGCCCCGCCAGAACCCGCAACCCCACCTCGCGAGGGGCCGCCAGCAGCGCCTCCGGGTCCAGCAGCATCCGGCCGCCATCGGGCCGGGCCGCGCGGGTCAGAACCGCTTGCGCCGCCAGCTCCAGGGCGGCGCGCGCCCGCGCCAGATGGGCGGCGGCATCGGCGATGCGCAGG
>JAFKFF010000336.1 GCA_017307315.1 Alphaproteobacteria bacterium | reverse complement strand
TCAACGGCATGCTCTACACCACCGCCGGCTCGCGCCGCGCGGTTGTCGCGCTCAATGCGCGAACCGGCGAATTGAAATGGGTCTACAGCATGGAGGAGGGCCCGCGCGCGGCGCTGGCGCCCCGCCAGCTTTCCGGCCGTGGCGTATCCTATTGGACCGACGGCAAGGGTGACGAGCGCATCATCTATGTGACGACCGGCTATCGCATGGTCGAGCTCAACGCCAAGACCGGCCGCCCGGTGGAATCCTTCGGCGATCACGGCGTGATCGACATGAAGATCGGCGCCATCAAGGGCGCGGGCGAGCAGATCGATTTGGAGAAAGGCGAGATCGGCTTGCACACCACGCCGACCGTGGTGAAGGACGTCATCATTGCCGGCTCCGCTTTCAAGGAAGGCATGCAGCCGCTGACGGCCAACAACACCAAGGGGTTGGTGCGCGCCTGGGATGTGCGTACGGGCAAGGAGCTGTGGAAATTCCGCACCATCCCGCAAAAGGGTGAGTTCGGCTACGACACATGGGAGAACGGGTCCGCCGACCGCAACGGCAATGTCGGGGTCTGGACCGGCATCACCGTCGATCCCGAACTGAACAGCGTCTATCTGCCGGTCGAAGATCCCACCAACGACACCTATGGCGGCGCGCGCCCGGGCAACAATCTGTTCGGCGACAGTCTGGTCTGCGTCGACCTGACCACCGGCAAGCGCAAATGGCACTACCAGATCGTGCATCATCCGATCTGGGACTATGATTTGTCCTCGCCGCCGCTGCTGGCCGACATCGTGGTCGACGGCAAGCCGATCAAGGCGGTGGCGCTGCCGACCAAGGAAGCGTTCCTCTATGTCTTCGACCGCGTCACCGGCAAGCCGGTCTGGCCGATCGTGGAAAAGCCGGTGCCGCAGAGCGACGTGCCGGGCGAGAAAACCTCGAAGACCCAGCCTTTCCCCACCAAGCCCGCGGCCTATGCGCGCCAGTCCGTATCGATGGACGATCTCATCGATTACACCCCGGAACTGCGCGCCAAGGCGGTGAAAATCATCAAAGATCATTACAAGCTGGGCCCGATGTTCTCGCCCGCGATCCTCAGCAAGGTCGGCTATCCCAGCGCGGTTCTCACCATCGGCAATTTCGGCGGCGGCACCAACTGGCCGGGGGCGGGATACGATCCGGAAACGCACACCGTGTTCGCGCCGGCCTCCAACACCGGCATCGTGCAGATGGGCCTGGTCGAACCGCCTCCGGGCCTGACCGACGCCAAATACCTGCTCGGCACCGCGGGGCAGCCTTTCCGCATCAGCGGCGGCCCCGGATTCGGCAGCGCGGCGGATGCGCCCAAGGTGAGCGAGGATGAAGCGAAGCTTCAGGCCGCGCTTGCCGCCCATCCGCAAAAGCCCGCCGGCCCGCCGCCGCCGCGCAATGTCGACGGCATGCCGCTGGTGAAGCCGCCTTACGGCCTGCTGTCGGCGATCA
Source organism: Alphaproteobacteria bacterium (assembly GCA_017307315.1). Lineage (GTDB taxonomy): Bacteria > Pseudomonadota > Alphaproteobacteria > Micropepsales > Micropepsaceae > Rhizomicrobium. The sequence continues at coordinate 4,840 of JAFKFF010000336.1, read as the reverse complement.
ACCTGGATAGCGGCAACATCGTCTGGCAGGTGCCCCATGGCGACACGCCCGACGACATCCGCAACAATCCGGCGTTGAAGGGGATCAACATTCCCAAGACCGGCCAGCCGGGCACTGTCGGCCTGGTGGTGACCAAGAGCCTGGTGGTCATGGGCGATCCGCTCTTCACCACCACGCCGGAGCATCCGCGCGGCGCGATGTTGCGCGCCTATGACAAGAAAACGGGCCAGCAGGTCGGCGCGGTCTTGATGCCCGCGCCGCAATCGGGCTCGCCGATGACCTATTCGGTGGGCGGCAAGCAGTACATCGTGGTGGCGGTCAGCGGCGGCAATTACTCGGGCGATTACATCGCCTACAGCCTGCCGAACAACTGAAGCGAAGGATGGCGGCGGAGCGGTTTGGCTCCGCCGCCATTTTCTTCCTCCGGAAATCCGAAAGCGCTGGACTGTTCAGGGCGCGGTGGCGGGGACGCTGCCGTCTGGCGGCGCGCCATACGCATTCGGTCCGGCATCACCGGGCTGGCACCAGAAATAGATAAGAACAACGGCGGCGATAAAGCCGATCAGGCCGAGAATGGGGCCGATCGTGAACATGTAGGCGAGGGCGCCGAAGATCCCGAACGGACCGAAGAAGAAAATCCGGAACAGCTGGGCCAATGCGGCCGGTACGACCGCAAGCCATACCAGATTGCCGTTGCGTCCAGTATCCTGGAGCCGGCGCGCGCCCATGCCCGCCATCGGCAGAAGCAGCGCCAGGCCTGTCAACGCCGTGATGGGCAGAAAGACCACCGATTGCAGGATGGCGGCCCCGATCTGCACCACCACGCAGGCGAGAACGAAATACCAGAAGCGTTCGCGCCCGACGCGGCCGGTCATGTCGAAATAATGTCGCGTGATGGTGTCGCGGAAATTCTCGACGATAGCGTTCAGGTCCATGCAAGCCCCCAAAACCAGTCGCTTCCGGTTTGTATGCTAGTCCTCCGCCGCATGCTTGGAAAGTCGCCCGTGCGTCCGGCGCATGGCCAAGCGCTTGCCGCTGCGGGAAAATAGTCTAAGAGAGGCCGAAACCGGATAAGGCACATGACGGCGAAAATCTTCATCGACGGGGCGGTTGGAACCACGGGTCTCGAGATTCGCGAGCGCCTGGCGGCCCGCGGCGACCTGTCGGTCACGGCCTTGCCCGAAGAGGAGCGCAAGGATGACGCCGCGCGCGCGCGCGCGCTCAATGCCGCAGATCTGGTCATTCTCTGCCTGCCGGATGCCGCGTCCCGCCAGGCGGTTGCGCTGATCGATAATCCGAAGGTGCGCGTGATCGACGCGTCCACCGCGTTCCGCGTCGCCGAGGGCTGGACCTACGGCTTTCCCGAACTGGAAGCGGACGGGCATGCAAAAATTGCCTCGAGCGCCCGCGTCGCCAATCCTGGCTGCTGGGCGACCGGCTTTCTGGCGCTGGCGCGGCCTTTGGTGCGCGCCGGGCTGGTTCCCGCCGATTTTCCTGTCACCGTGCATGGCGTCTCCGGCTATTCCGGCGGCGGCAGGAGCATGATCGAGGAATTCGAGAAGCCGGACTCGCCGGTCTTCGTGGAAACTGTGCAGCGCGCTTATGCGTTGGGCCTTGGGCACAAGCATATTCCGGAAATGCAGGCGCGCGCGGGTCTTGCGCATCCGCCCTTGTTCGCGCCCACCGTGGCGCGCTTCTATCGCGGCATGCTGGTGGAGATTCCGCTGCAGCTTTGGGCGCTTCCGGCCAAGCCACGGGCGCGCGACCTGCATGCCGTGCTGGCCGATGCCTATGCCGGGCGGCCGCTGGTCGAAGTCGCGGGGCTAGACGAAGCCGCGAGCATGAAAGGGCTGGATGCGGAATTGTTGGCGAACAGCAATCGCATGAAGCTGTTCGTCTTCGCCAACGAAGCGGCGGGGCAGGCGCGCCTGGTGGCGGCGCTCGACAATCTGGGCAAAGGTGCCGGCGGTGCGGCTGTTCAGAATCTCAACATCATGCTGGGGCTGCCGGAAACCGCGGGTCTTTAGGCCGTCCGCTTCGTCGCGCGTGCTCACGGGCTCTCGCCCGCTCCGCCCGCCCTCCTGGCGGGTCGGCCAGAATCCCTCGCGGTCTTAGGGTTGCGCAGACTCCAAATGTGCTAGAAGCGCTAAATGGCGCGGCTTTGGTTTGGAGTGATCGTTGCGATTGCGCTGGGCGCCGTCACGGTCGCCTGGCTGGTTTCCCGTCCCCCACCGGCCAAGGGATATTCCGGGCTGGAGTTCGCCCGCACCACCGACGCTGCTTATGCGCGCGCGCCTCTGATGAACGCGCGTGGCGCGCTCGTTTCGGGTGTGGCCGCCGAAAGCCCCGCGGCCCGGGCCGGCATCCGTCCGGGCGCGGTGGTGGCCGCGATCGACGGAACCCAGATCCGCTCGGCGCGACAGGCGTCCGATATCATCCGGTCCCGCAGTGCCGGCGAACGCGTCACGCTCACGCTTTACGACGAAGCCAGGGGTGCGATCCATCCGCACGACATTGCCCTGACATTCGACCCGACGCCGCCCGTGAATGCCAAGGTTCTGACCGTGCATCCGCCGCGCACCTTGGCCAAGGAGAAGCCGGTACCTCCCGTGATGGTGGCGAATGCGGCCTGGTCGCGGAAACTGGCGCATGGCGTCAGCATCCGTCCCCGGGCCATGCCGCTTCTCAAGGCGGGGGTCTGCTCGGGCGTGGCGCCGGAGAGATGGCAGGTGCGCGATTTCGGCGAAAGCATGATCCATCTGGTTTCCGATACGGGCGGGATGCATGCGGTCTACAAACTGGTGCGCCTCAACCCGGAGCAACGGAAGGGTCCATCCGGCTATGTCTCGGGTCTCCTGCATGCGATGTTCAAGAGCCCGGTCACGCCCGCGCCGATGGAGCAACGACCGTTCGGAATCGAGGGTTTCAATTTCGGCAACGAGGATGGCGCGGCCGGCTTTGTGCTGTTTCGTTTGAACAAGGATGTGCTGTCGGCCTGGATCGTGGCGGTGCCGGCCAGCGATATCGGCTGGGCGATGCCCATCGGGGCCGGCGTGGCGCTTTCGCTGCGCTGCCAGTCCGAGCTCGCGCCGGCATCGCGCCCCCGCGGCAAGGGGATGGCGCGAACGTCGGTGTCCGCCCGCTGCCTTGCCGGTGGTTGCGAGGATAGCGATTTCGCAGCCACCTATCTGGACAAGCTGCGCCTGGGCTATGTCCACGCCAAGAATGGCGACGTCTTTCTGGTCAATCCGCGCCGCGATTTCTGGCTGAGCGGGCGGGACGGCCCCGGCTATTACCGGCAGCTGGGCGGCGAGAATGAAAAGCTGGAGCCGGGCCGGACCAACTAGCGGCGGATTTTATCGCGCCTTCACTTTCACATATTCGCCCGGCGCCTCACCCAGGACCTTCAATTTCCCGTCGCCGGGGTGGCGCGCGGGAATTTTCGCGCCCGACAATTGCGACAGCCAGATATCCCAATCGGTCCACCAGGAGCCGGGATGTTCCGTGGCGGCGGCGCGCCAACCTTCCAGGGTCTCGGTCTTTTTGTCGTTGATCCAATACTGGTATTTCTTTGCCGCGGGCGGATTGATCACGCCGGCGATATGCCCGGAGCCGGCAAGCACGAAGCGCACCGGGCCGCCGAACAAATGGGTGGCCTTGAACACCGAATTGGCCGGCGCGATGTGATCCTCGCGCGCCGATTGCAGATAGACCGGCACTTTCACCTTGGAAAGATCGAGCCGCACCCCGCCCAGCATCATCTTGCCCAGCGCCAGGAGGTTGTCTTTGTAGCACTGGCGCAAATAGGAGAGGTGAAGCTTCTCCGGCATGCGCGTCGTGTCGCTGTTCCAATAGAGCAGATCGAACGGCATGGGCGACTTGCCCAGCATGTAGTTGCTGATCACGAAAGACCAAATCAGGTCGTTGGCCCTCAGCATGTTGAAGGTCCCCGCCATCTTGGCGCCGTCGAGCACCCCGCCGGAGCGCTTCATCATCTGCTCCATCGCCTCGAGCTGCGCTTCGTCGACGAAAACCGACAGGTCTCCGGCTTCGCTGAAATCGGTTTGTGCCGCCCAGAAGGTGGCCGAATGGACGCGCGCATCCTTTTTCGCCGCCATATAGGCGAGGGTGGCCGCGAGCAAGGTTCCGCCGATGCAGTAGCCGACGCAGTTGGGATCTTCCACGCCCGTCGCATCCTTCACCGCGTCCAGCGCGGCGAAAATGCCGTCGCGCATATAATCCTCGAAATCCATCTGGGCCAGCTTGCCGTCGGGATTGGCCCAGGACACCACGAAAACGGTGTAGCCTTGCCCCACCAGCCAGCGGATGAAGCTGTTTTCCGGCCGCAGGTCGAGGATGTAGAATTTGTTGATCCAGGGCGGAAAGATCAGCAGCGGGCGCTCATAGACTTCGTCCGTGGAGGGCGAGAACTGCAAAAGCTCGATCAGCTTGTTGCGGAACACGACCTTGCCGGGGGCGGTTGCGATATTCTCGCCGATGACAAAGCTGTCCGCGGATTGACGGATGGCGAGTTCGCCCTGGCCCCGCTCGATATCGGCAATCAGATTCGAAAGGCCCTTCACCAGATTTTCCCCGTTCGAGGCGAGGGTGGCGCGCATCACTTCGGGATTGGTGAAGGGGAAGTTGGTGGGCGACATGGCGTCGGCGAACTGCCGCGTGAAGAATTCGATGCGCCGGCGCTCCTTTTCCGGAATGCCGTCAAGGTTCGCCACCATTTCCTGCATCGCGCCCGCGGTGAGGAGATAGGATTGCTTGATGAAATCGAAGATCTCGTTCTGCTGCCATTCGGCGTCGCGAAAGCGGCGGTCGCCCGGCGCCG
>JAFKFF010000477.1 GCA_017307315.1 Alphaproteobacteria bacterium | reverse complement strand
GGACGCGTTGGGCGGGCCCGCCGATCTGGTGATGACCGACATGGCGGCGCCCACCACCGGCCATCGCGCAACCGACCATCTGCGCACCACGGCCCTGGTCGAAATCGCGCTGGAGGTGGCGGAAGACACGCTGCGTCCGGGCGGGGCGTTTGTCGGCAAAGTATTTCAGGGCGGGGCCGCCAACGAACTCCTGGCCCGGATCAAGAAATCCTTCCGCGACGTGAAACATGTGAAGCCGCCATCCAGCCGGGCGGATTCCGTGGAGCTTTATCTTGTCGCGCTCGGCTTCAAAGGCGCCCGATAGCAAAAAGCCCTGTCGGTGAGACAGGGCTTTCCGCAGGCGGTGAAGGTTCGCGGTTACGGCGCCGATTTCAGGCTGATGGAGCCGATGCCCGCCGCCACGTTCAGGCCCTTGTTGCCTTCGATGCTGAGCGGCTGCAATGCGATGGATTTGTCCAAGCCGCCGACCAGCACATTGGCGCCGAGACCGACGCCGACGGTGGCCGATGCGGTCGCGCCGGCATAATCGCCTTCCAGAGCGCCCTTGCGCACGTCGGATGACGGCGCGAACACACCCCACACCAGGATGCCGCCATCGGTGTATCCGATATCGACGCCGAATTTCGAAATGCTGCCGGTGTAATGCTCGCGCGAATGGCCGCTGGGGCGGAACGTGCAATGCAGATCCTTCGACGAACCGAACACGAAACCCCAGCCGCTCGAAACGTTGCAGGTCAACTCGCCGACCTTCACGCCATGCGGAGCGGCATTGGCAGCGCCTGTCAGGCCGAGCATGGCGATGGCGACCGCGGTGCCCGCCAACAAACGAGATTGCTTTTTCATGGTCTGCTCCTTGAACAATCCTGAAGCCCGGCGAAGCGGGCTGCGGGGACAAGAACGTGCGCCTGTCGCTTCCGTTCCGGTCCCGGCCTTGCCGCAAAGCCGCCAAATTTGGCGGAAAACCGCTAAAAACAGGCACTTGCTCCGCCCCCTTGCGGAATCAGGGAACCGCTGATACAGGCTCGGCGC
>JAFKFF010000335.1 GCA_017307315.1 Alphaproteobacteria bacterium | reverse complement strand
CCTGCACAGCCGCAGAGGATTTCTCAACCTGACGGGCGCAAGCGCCGCGGGCCTCTTGGGGGCATCGGCCTGGACACGTGCCTGGGCGGCGGAAACACCGGACCTGGTGGTCACGAATGCCAAGGTCTACACGATCGATAACGTAATGCCGCGCGCGGAAGCTTTTGCAATCCGCGACGGCAAATTCGTGGCGGTCGGCAAAAGTGACGAGATCGGCGGGCTGGCCGGGAAGGGCACGCAGCGCTTCGATGCCAAGGGCATGACCATCGTGCCGGGCTTCATCGATTGCCACAACCATGCGCCCGGCAATGTGCTGATGTTCGAAGCCGTGGTCGGCAATCCCTATGTGGTGGAATTCGTCACCATCCAGAGCATCATCGACAAATTGAAGGCCCGCGCCGCCAAGACGCCGCCTGACACCTGGGTGGACGGCTATTTCTTCGACGACACCAAGGTGAAGGACAAGCGCGAGATCAATGTTCACGCTCTCGACAAAGTTTCCACCGACCATCCGGTGTGCGTGCATCACCGGGGCGGGCATACCTCTTACTACAACAGCAAGGCCCTGCAGATGGCGGGGATCACCAAGGCTACGCCCAACGCCTTCGGCGGTACCTACGACAAGGACGCCAAGGGAGAGTTGACCGGCCGCGTGACCGACCGCGCCCGGGGCGTCTTCGCCAAGGTGGGCAAGCGGGCGACCTATAGCCCTGCCGAGCAGTTGCGGCGCGACCGCGAAGGCCTCGCCTTCATCTCCAAACAGTTCGTCAAATACGGTCTCACCACCGTGCATCACGAAGGCGGCGACCTGATGGCGCTGCAGCAGGTGCGGGCGCGTGGCGATCTCCTGCACCGGGTGAGTTATGAATGCCAGGAGAAGATGCTGGAGGCGATGATCAACACCGGCATCCAGACCGGATTCGGGGACGAATGGATTCGGTTCGGCGCAACCTCCGAGCACACGGTCGATGGCTCCTTTTCCGAACGCACCATGGCGATCAGCCGGCCCTATATCGGGATCACGCCACCCTATCAGGGCAATCTGACGGAAAAACAGGAAGACCTGGATGCCTGGGCGGACAAGGTCAACCGTGCCGGTATTCAGCTGAACTGTCATGCCAATGGCGATGTCGCCATCGACCATGTTCTGACCGCCTACGAAAAAGCGCTGAAGGCGTTCCCGCGGGCGGACGCGCGACCCAAGATCACCCATTGCAGCTTGATCAATCCGAGCCTTCTGGCCCGCATCAAGGCGCTGAACGCGGTACCCGCGCTGTTCACGACCTATGCCTATTACAACGCCGACAAATTCCATTTCTACGGCGAAGACATGATGAAGAACATGATGGCCTATCGCAGCCTGCTGGATGCGGGCGTGCGGGCGGCGGCGGGCTCCGACTTCAGCCCCGGCCCCTTCGATCCGCTGATGGGCATCCAGGGCATGGTGACCCGTCACGGTTGGAACGGCGAGACTTGGGGCCCCAACCAGAAAATCACGGTGGACGAGGCGCTGCGCGTCAACACCATCAACGGCGCCTACAACAGCCACGAGGAAAATATCAAAGGCTCGATCACGGCCGGCAAGCTGGCGGATTATGTGGTGCTGGCGGAAGACCTGCACACCATCGATCCGGAGAAGATCAAGGACATCAAGATCGTGCGCACCGTCACGGGCGGCAAGACGGTCTATCAGGCGTAAAGGCGCTCATCCCTCTGCCGCAAGGCGGCGCAGCGCATCCCCGGTGAGGCGTTGGGTCGTCCAGCCGTCCATCGCCTCGGCGCCAAGGCCGCGATAGAAGCGGATCGCATTCTCGTTCCAGTCGAGCACCGACCATTCGAAGCGGCCGCAATCTTCGGCGACCGCCTTGCGCGCGAGAGCCTGAAAGATCGCGCGCGCAATACCGTTGCGGCGAAAGGCCGGCCGCACGAACAGGTCTTCCAGATAAAGGCCGGGCCGCCCCAGGAAGGTCGAGAAATTGTAGAAATAGAGCGCGAACCCCGCGGCCGCGCCGTTCCATTCCGCCATCATCGCGCCCGCGCGCGGCTCCTCGAAAAGAAACCGGCGAAAATCGGCGGGCGTGGCGACGCAGTCCTGCGTGAGACGCTCGAACGCCGCGAGTTCTTGCACATAGGCGAGAATGAGTTCCGCGTCCTTTGGCGTCGCGTCGCGCAAGACCAGATCCCCCATTACGGTATCCTTCCGATTTGACAGAATGTCTGCCCCGATTATGCCCCAATCGCGCGCGGATCCGCCCTTCTTCAAGATGGGATTCGCATGTTGTCGCGGTCAGCGCACTTTATTCCGGCAAGTTGTGTTTGCAATCGCGGACAGAATCCGGGAAGTACGAAATGCAATTCGGGAGGACAGTATGCGCGGATTTTTTGCCGGAACATTTGCCGCTGTCGCGCTCATGGTTCCCGCGATCGCGCATGCCGATCCGGTGCCGGAACAGGTCGCCGAGGTGATCCGCGCCGCCGCGAATGGCGGCAATCCCGCCGAGCTCGCCGCGACGATCAAGTTCGCCAAGAAGGCAAACCCGCGTTCGGTAAAGGAGATCGACAAGCTCGCGACCCAGTTGAAGGCGGCCGCCGAAGCGCGTCACCGCGCCGAGCTGCTGCGCCGCGGCTATTTCGAGGGCTGGACGGGGCAGGGCGAATTGGGCGCTTCCAGCTCCACCGGCAACACCCGCAGCACCACGCTCGCGCTGGGTCTCAATTTTGCGCGCCATGGCCTTTTCTGGGACCATGTGTTCAACGCCACGGCCGACTATCAACGCGATGACGGCTCGGAAAGCAAAGGCCGCTATTTCGCGAGCTATTCCGGCCACTACAATTACAACGACCGGGCATACGCGCTGGGGCTACTCAGCTGGGAGTCGGACCGCTTTTCCGGCTTCGACAGCCGCATGAGCGAATCGGTCGGCCTGGGCTATTTCCTGCTCAAGGGGCCGCGCATGACCCTTTCCGTGGAAGCAGGCCCCGCGTTGCGTCAGACCGATTACATCGTCGGCCGCTCGGAGAATGAAATCGCCGGCCGCACGTCGGTGAACTATCTCTGGAATATCCTGCCCAATCTCGTCCTGACGGAAATAGCGTCCTATTACGGACAGAGCCATGACAGCACGCTCACATCCGATACCGGCCTGACGGTCAATCTGATCGGTGCGCTGTCGGCCCGGGCTTCCTATCACATCCAGTACGAAACCAACCCACCGCTGGGCCTGGACCATACCGACACCTTAACCCGGCTGACGCTGGTTTACTCTTTCTGAACGGGTTGGACCGCGCCCGGGCGCTGTTCCGCCACGTTTCTGCCGCGGGATCGTGTTCCCGTTCGGCATTGTGACGACCAAAAGAGATATCCCTGGCCCGAACCCGCGCTCCGGCGATCCCGCGCGCCCGGAGCATCTGCTTCGTGCCGGCGATCCGGGTTTGTCGCGGGCCCAGCGCCGCAGGCGCCTCCTAGGCGGCGCGGTCAGCGTCATGGCGCATCTGGCGGTGTTTGCCGCGCTGTTGTGGCCGCGCGAGACGCCCATGCGCCCCAAGCCGTCTCTGGACCCCATAACGGTCACCATCGCCGAACAGCCTCTTCCGCCGGCGCCGCCCGCACCCACGGAGCTGCGCCCTGAAGCGATGCAGCCGGCGATGCCGCGCATCACCATTGCTTCGCCGGAGCCTTCCGAGATCCAGGCTTCTGACAATTCGGATTTACTCAGCGATGCGCAGATCGCCGGGGCGGCAGGCGTGGGCGAGGGCGGCGGCGGAGGAGGCGGCGGCTGCGATATGGCGCAGCTGGTTCAAAAGGCGCTTCGGCGCGATCCTCTGGTGCACACGGCGGTGCGCAATGCGGGCCGCGTGGGCAAGGCCATCATGATCTGGAACGGCGACTGGGTGCGCTCGGGCGAGCAGGACGGCAAGGGCCTGTCGGCGGTTCGCGAGGCGATCATGTGGGAAGTGGGTTTCGCGCCGGCGGCCTGCCGCAATCAGCGCATGCGGGGGCTGGTGCTGTTGTCGCTGGCGGATGGCGGCACGCGCTTCGCCGTCGGCACCGGCGAATGGCACTGGTCGGACTTGCTGGGCCTGCGCGGCATGCGATCGGTTCGCTGACGGGTGCCGAAAAGAAAAGGGCTCCCGGTTTCCCGGAAGCCCTGTTTCCGTCAGGAGATCGCGATCAGGACATGACGACGATCACGACCCGGCGATTCTGCGCCCGGCCGGCACGCGTCTTGTTGCTGGCGACCGGGTCCTTCTCTCCGTAGGAGATGGTGGACATCCGGTTCAAGGCGACGCCGTGCTGGTTCATGAACAGGCGCACAGTCTCGGCCCGTTGCTGGCCCAGCCGCTGATTGAGCGCATCCGAACCCGTTCCGTCGGTATGACCCTGGATTTCGAGATAGACATTGCGGTTGTCGGTTTTCAGCTTGTCCACGAAGGCCTGCAAGCGTTGCTCCGCTTCGGACGAGAGTTTGGAGCTGTCCACAGGGAATTTGACGGAATCGTCCGACAGGACCATTTCATACAGGAATTTGCCTTCGGCGAGCTTGCCGGCGGCGGTGGCGCGATCGAGCGCTTCCTGCGTGGTCTGATCGAGCTTGGTCAGGTGGGTCTGATGTTCGTTCACTTGACTCTGGGTCGCCTGCGCTTTGGCGTCCACGGCCGCGACTTGTTGGTTCACATAATCCTTGGTTGCGCAACCGCCGAGACCGATAGCGGTCACGGCAACGGCGGCGAAGAGGGCGGGGTTAATTTTCAGCATCGAGAATCCTTTTTCGCTCTCAAAAAGCAGCGTTAAGTCTGCGTAGGAGTGTGGCGGAAATGGGGTGTTTTGGGGGGGCAAATGCGGTGTTTGTTCCACCGTCTTGTGTTGGCGCGGACGGTTTTTGCCGGCCCTTGATCAATTCGTAAAGAATACCGCATCTGCGCGACGGCGATTCGATGCTGGGTTTTCCAACCCCGGATGCGCAACGGGCGGCCGCCTTGTCGCGCGAAGAGCGGTGCCGGGCGGAACAGGTGGCCCGTTCGAGAGTTTCTCAAAATGTATCGACCCGGCATTCTGGGAAAGGAATGAGCATGAAAACCTCGCTGAAAATTCTGCTTGCGGCAGGGCTCCTGTGTAGCGCCGGCATGGCCGGCACGGTGCCGGCTACGGCCCAGCCCTCGAGTTTCTCCTTCCGGTTTGGTGACATCGGCATCGCCTACGATGATGGCTACTACGACCGGTCGCATCGTTGGCATGCCTGGCGGCACGCCCGCGAGCGCGATTGGTACAGAGCGCATTACAGCCGCAATTACCGCGCCTATCGCCACGACCGGGATCGGGACGGCATTCCGAACCGGTTCGACCGTGACAGGGACAATGACGGCATTCCGAACTGGCGAGACCGGCGTCCCAACAATCCCTATCGTTGACCTTGAAGCCCGGGGCTCGCCTCCCGGGCTTTTGCCCGACGGGAGAAATGGCGGGCCGAAGCCGACGAAACCGAGAACTACAGCTACGCTATAGCTCTCCAAAATTGAGGAGAGAGCGAATGGCTTCAATGGGGTGGCTTGCAGATAGTCTGGTTTCTGGTGGCTTGAAGGCGTAAACTGCCAAACTACAGGCTTTCAGTCGAAACACTACAGATCGTGGCGATGAAGATTTCGGCGCAGACGCTCAACGAGTCAAACCGGCGCTTGGTCGCTGAATGGGCTGCTGCGTGTGCTGAGCGCGTCCTTTATTTGTTCGAAGCTGAACGCCCCGACGATGATCGTCCTCGCAACGCCATTGCTCGGACGCGGGCGTTTTCCCGTGGAGAATTGAACACCGCCTCGGAAATACGTGGACGGTTTGGCGGTGGCAATGCAGGTCGTGATGTAAAGTCGCCAGCGGCAGCGGCGGCGGCTAGAGCGGCCGGTCAAGCATCGGCAATCTGCCACATGGGCGCACATGCCCTAGGGGCAGCTGCATACGCTGTGAAAGCAGCCAGCCTAGCGGCCCCAGATCAGGCGGAAATCGCCATCACAGAAATTACGTGGCAGCTAAGCCAAGTCACGCCGGAAGTGCGGGCTGCACTTTTGCAGCTTCCGCCGGTTGGCGAGAACCGGTCTGGTCCGCTCGGCCCGGGCCTCCTGGCTTCGGGGCAACTCGGCATGATTGTCCGCCAACTTCAAACCGGGCTTGCCAAAATCGGTGCAAACTGAACCACACTACGGAACGGCAGGCATGGGGGCAGAAGTCGCCGTCGATGCTATCAAGATATAGCGGGCTGTAGCGTAGAGTCGGCGGCTTACTATCTCACCCGGTGGAATGCGGTGGTCGGCGGTAATAGCGAGCCATAGAGGGCAATCGGCGGTGTTTGGCGGA
>JAFKFF010000334.1:6229-13531 GCA_017307315.1 Alphaproteobacteria bacterium | reverse complement strand
GCCTTGCAGGCGGCGGCCGGCTATGTCGTGCACATCTTCCCCACCGGCCAGGGCAATGTGATCGGCAATCCCATCATGCCGGTGGTCAAGGTGACGGGAAATCCGCGCACCGTGCGGCTGATGAGCGAGCATATCGATGTCGATGTTTCCGGCATCGTGCGGCGCGAGATGACCATCGACCAGGCTGGCGACGTGTTGATCGACATGATCGAGAAAACCGCCAACGGTCGGCTCACCGCCGCCGAGGCTTTGGGCCACCGCGAATTCGTGATGACCAAGCTCTATCGCAGCGCCTGATCGGATGAGCGTCACGCTTTCCCTCGCCGGGGCCGAGGCGCTGGTCGCGCGCGCCTTGATGGCGTGCCGGACCTCCGAGGTGAATGCCCGCGCCACGGCCAGGGCGCTGGTCGCCGCGGAAGCGGACGGTCAGGCCGGCCATGGATTGGTGCGCGTGCCGTCCTATGCCGAGCAGGCGCGGGTGGGAAAGGTGGATGGCTTTGCTGAGCCCACCATCGGCGGCGAAGGCGCCGCGCGGCGGGTGGATGCCAAGACCGGGTTCGCCTATCCCGCCATCGATCTGGCGCTGGAAACGCTGGTGCCGTTGGCGCGCAATATGGGCGTCGCGTCTGTCGGCATTTTTGCGTCCCATCATTGCGGCCAGGCCGGCCGGCATGTCGAGCGATTGGCGGAAGACGGGCTTGTCGCCTTCGCCTTCGCCAACACGCCCAGCGCGATGGCCTTTCATGGCGGCGTGCGGCCCAGGCTGGGCACCGATCCCTTGGCGTTCGCCGCACCGATACCGGAACGCCCGCCCTTGGTGATCGACATGGCCCTGTCGGTGGTGGCGCGCAGTAAGATCGTGGCCGCCAAAGCCAAAGGCTCCGCGATCCCTGAGGGCTGGGCGGTGGACGCGGAAGGCAGGGCCACCACCGATCCCGGTGGGCGCCTTGGCGGGCGCGCATTTCGGCTGGGAAGCCAGCGGGTTCAGGGACGCCAAGGACGGACCGCCGCGCTCGGGGCAATTCCTGATCGCGCTCGATCCGGCGCATTTCGCCGGTGCAAGTTTCGCGGCGCGCATGACCGAACTGGCGCAAGCCATCGCCGCCGACGGCGCTAGGTTGCCGGGGGACCGGCGCCTGGCGGCGCGGGCGCGCGCTGCCAAGGACGGTCTCAATCTCGCCGAAGATCTGCATGCGCGGATCGCCGCGCTCGCCGGTTGACCCTTTCCGGCTATTGCCAGCGATAGGCCAGCGCCAGGCCCAGCACGTCCACGCTCGACTCGGTGTTGCCGATCAAGGTGCCGCGCAGGGCGTTGCCGGTGGCGGCGGCGCTCTGGCTGACGGTGCGCGTGTCGTTGAAGAGGTGGCCGTAGGACAGTTTCAGGTCCATGTCCGGCGCGGCCTGCCAGGTCGCGCCCAGCGACACCCAGGTGCGGTTGGCGTCGGGAATGCGCGGCGCCAGGGTGCTACCCGGGACCGGGGTCTGGTCCAGCGCGACGCCGCCGCGCAAGATGACATCGTTGCTGGCGGCGTATTCGGCGCCCGCGGAAACCAGCCAGCTGCTCTTCCAGTTGGCGACCGTCACGTCATTGGGCTGAGCCGGATTGCCGGCAACCGCCGTCAAATTCTTGAAGCTCGACCAGTCGGTCCAGTCCGCCGTCGCCAGAAGGGTCCAGCGATCCATGAAAGACTTGCGCAGGCCGAACTGCATTTCGGCCGGGGTGGCCAGCTTGGCGCGCGCGCTGGTATCGGACAGAAGCGTGGTGGCGCCGCGAATGCCCGCGCCGAGTCCGAAATTGTCCATCCCGAAGCGCCAGATGCCATTCAAGGTGTGATGGACGACGGAACGGTAGGACCAGCCCAAGGTCCAGCCGTCTTCCAGTGCCGCCCGCACGCCCAAAGTGTAGCCATAGCCCCAACCGGACGCGCCGATGGTGGCCGAGCCGTCCATCGCGCCAGGAACCGAACCGGGAATGGCATTGAGCGCGCCCAGGGTGCCGATATCGACGGCGCTGGAGAGCGTGCCTTTGGCATATTGCGCCTGAAAGCCGCCCGCGATGGTGAAGCCCGGCGCCAGGTCATAGGCGATGACGGGCGTGATGTTGACCGTCGCCAGTTTGGAGCCCAGCGCGTAATACCGCCCGGCCCATCCGTCCGGATATTTCGTCGAAAGTCCCCAGGGCACGGAAACCGACACGCCCACCGACCAGCGATCGTCGAGGCGCTGGCGAATGGCGATGTCGGGAATGATGGCGTTGCGGATGAAATCTTTCGGCCGTGCATCGCCGCCTGCCGGCGTGCCGGCCGCGGTCAGCGCGGTGGTGTAATTGGCGGACGAGCCCGGCATGATCGACACGACGCTCAGCGCGAAATCGCCGCCCTCGGTTCCCGCGGCCGCGGCGGGATTGTAAGCCATGAAACCGGCATCGCTCGCCGTCGCGGCGGCGCCCGCATAGGCTTCGCCCATCGCCTCGGTGCTTTGCTCGCGCAAGCCGAAGCCCGCGGCGAGAGCAGGCGTTGTGGGCAGAAGGCAAAGCGCTACTAGAAGTGGACGGCGCATGGTTTCCTCCGGATGGCCGATACGCGGAAACTCTCCCCGCGGAGGCAGCGGCCCCATGCTCGGCCCGACAGTATAAAGAATTTGTTAACGCTGTCGGCTTGCCACTTTGTTTACCGCGACGCCCCTACTGTTCCGGCTTGGAGGCCCGGGGCAATCCCGTCCGAGTGACCCATGAGTGATGGTGGCATGGCGGCCGACGCGCTCGCCTATTCGCGCGTGTGGCTTCGCTTCTTCGATCCGGAGACCGAGCGTCGCTTTGCGCGCCGGGCTCTGCTCGACTCCATGTTCTTCATCCGCATCTATCTGCTTGCGGGGACCATCCTTTACATCCTGTTCGGCTTCCTCGATGCGCAGGTGAGCGGCGAAGCGCTGACCACCGTCTATATCATCCGCTACGCCATCTGCTGCCCGATCCTCCTGACGAATTTCGCGCTTTCCTTCACGCGGCATTTCGAGCGCATCGGGCAATATGTCCTGGCGCTGCAGATGGCGGCCTCGGGTCTGGGCGTGGTGGCGATGACGGCGGTGATGCCGGCGCCCTTCAACAGCAATTACTATGCCGGCGTGATCATGGTGGTGATCTATTGCGGCAGCTTCATCCGGGTGAATTTCGTCACCACCGTGCTGATCTCGCTGATGCTGGTCCTGGCCTATGAAGTCTCGGCGATCTTCCTCAATCCGCTGCCGACCATCGATCTGGTCTCCAACAACTTCTTCCTGCTGATGGCGACCGGCGTCGGGCTTCTGTCCAGCTATATCCAGGAGACCCAGACCCGCAAGGGCTACATCGCCCATCGCGTCATCGAGGAAAAGAACGAGATCGCCAATATCCTTTTGATCGAGGCCAACAAGGCCAATCATTCCAAGAGCGAATTCCTGGCCAATATGAGCCACGAACTGCGCACGCCCTTGAACGCCATCATCGGCTTCTCGGACATTATGGACAAGGAAACCTTCGGTCCGGTCGGAAATCCCCGCTACGCCTCCTACGTCAAGGACATTTCCAACAGCGGCCATCACCTGCTGGCGATCATCAACGACATATTGGACCTGGCCAAGGCCGAGGCGAACAAGGTCACGCTCGACGACCGGGACGTGGACCTCAACCAGATCGTGGCGGAAAGCATCCGCATGTGCGAGCCGCGCGCGCAGCAGGCCGGCATCGCCATGGTGCCCAAAAGCTGCGGCCAGCAGGTGATGATCCGCGCCGACGCCAAATTGATGCTGCAGATCCTGCTCAACCTGGTCTCCAACGCCGTCAAGTTCAGCCATGAGGGGGGCACCGTGGAGATCGCGCTGGAGCCGGGATCGGACGGCTCGCTCACCATTGCCGTGCGCGACCAGGGCATCGGCATTCCCGCGAGCGATATCGAGCGGGTGTTGCGCCCGTTCGAGCAGGTCGAGGATTCGCGCACCCGCGCCCATGGCGGCACCGGATTGGGCCTGCCCTATGCGGTCAAGCTCGCCGAACTCCATGGCGGCGCGCTCTGGATCGAAAGCCAGGTCAATGTCGGCACGTCGGTCATGGTGGTGCTGCCGCGCGAGCGCTTCCTGGGCGCACGGGCGCTGCCGGCCGGCGAAAAGCTCCAGCTGGCCGGCTGAGGCGCGCCTTCGCTCAGGGCTTGCGGATATAGAGAAGCCGCACCCGGCCGGTCTTTTCGGTTTCCGTCCAGCATTCCGCCGCGTTCAGGCCGTCCGCCCAACCGCGCATCTCCGCATCGCCGCGATATTGCAAGGTCCAGTCGGCGATGAACTCCATCGGCCAGAGATTGGACAGGGCGGTCTCGTTCATGTTGCCGATGATCAAAAGGCCGCCGGGAACCAGCGCGTCATACAGCCGGCGCACCAGAAGGCGCGCGCGCCGGTCGCTGAGATAGTCGAGCAATCCCACCGAGTAGATCAGATCCTGCGGCGACACCGTCTGCAGGCCGCCATTGGCGCGCAGGATGTCGGTGAAGGAAATGTTGAGGCATTGCAGATGCGCGGCTCCCGCCAGCTTGAGCAGCGGCGGATAGCAGCGGTCATAGGCATAGCCCAGCGCCTGGGTTTCCTGATCCACCAGGGTGAATTCCACCTTGCCGGCGCGGGCATGCGGGCCTTCCAGGAAGGTCTGAATCTCCCGCGCCGGGCCGCTGCCCAGGCTGAGGATGCGCGCCGGACGATCCTGTCCGTGAGTGCGCACCGTCTCGGCGATCTTGCCGCGCACCACCTGCATGCGGGTGTCGATGCATTCGGCGACTTCCAGGCCCAGCCGATGCACCAGCTGGTGATAGACGCTGGGGCCCAATTTTTCCCAGTCATAGACCTGGTTCATGATCTGGAAGTCGCCGGGATAGCCCAGCGGCTTGGCGTAGGAACGGTCCCAGATGGCGCCTGCGCGCATTTCCGGCGTCAGCACCAGTTCGGTGAATTCCTTGGTCGCCTCACGCTCCTCGCGGCTGTTCATGATGCCGCGCACGATGTCGTTGCCGGTGAGCCAGAAGCCGCGCCATTGCTCGATCAAGCGGCCTTCGCAGGCCTCGAAGGCGCCGACTTCGTCGAAAGCGTGCGCGAAACTGTCGGCGAGGTGGATATTCTTGTCGAGCAGGGCGCGATAGGAGCGCAGCACCCCCAGCACGTCGGCGCAGAAGGCGCGATATTCGCGCGGCACGAGCGCGCTGCGCTCCGACGACAGGAAGCTGCCATTGGCCGCGATCTGGGCCTGGACGTTGCGGCTGAGCAGCCGGTCGAAATCGACATAGGAATCCACCAGGCTGAAGGCCAGCTTGGAGCCGAACACGGTGCTTTCGGTGCGGCAGACCTTGGCGCGGCCTTCGAAGATGGAAAGCCCGGCTTGCTGGAAGACCAGCGGCACGGTCTCGCCCAGGGAGAGTTCTTCCTCCACGGCCTGTTTCGCGACGACCGCGATGCCGGTGAGGCTGATGTCGTGAAGCTGATAGCTCGCCGATTTGACCCGCACTTTGGGCGGATGGTTGGGAAACAATTTGCGGGCGTCGTAGCGGGTGGGGCGGAACCAGACTTCGCGTCCGCTCGAACCTTTCAATTCTTCATAGGCAAGCATTATCTGCATCCAAATATCTGTTTGCGCGATGCTTCCCGAACGCCACCCCGCTTCTGCCGGAAGCCCGGCCCATTACCCAACGCTTGGCGATGCTTTGAGTCGTTTCCGGCCGCACCGCTCTCAGTTAATAAATGGTTAATACAGCAAAGAAATAGTTAACGTCAAGTTTTTTCAGTGTTTTTCGGCCACACTCGGGGCGGAAAAACCGTCCGTGCACGGGACATTCTCGTCCGCAAAGAGAGGGGCAGCCGCCTTCAATGACGCCGGTTGATGCGGGCCGCGGCAGTCAAGATGCCGAGATACTCCATGATGGCGCCCGACATGATCTGTGCCTGCTGTGCGATCTCGGGAATGGCGGTGATCTCCCACCAATGGCCCCGCGTCAGCGCCGCCATCGCCAGCAGGGACGGCTGCGCGGTGCCGCTCTTGTCCAGCACGCGATTGCGGCGATCCACGTCCAGCCCGATGCCGGCCTCGCCGGCGCGCGCCAGGCGCGAAGCGACCAGGTTTTCGATCAGGCCGTCATGCGTCCGGTCGGGATTGGCATTGGGTCCGGTGCAATTGATGACATGGCCGATGCTCAGCCGCGTTGCGCGCCCGCCATGATCGATGGTTGCGATCAATCCGCTTCCGCCGGCTTCCAGATGCCTCAACCGTCCTTTGAGCAGGTGAAGATTCCGCGACAGGCCTTGGGCCAGGAACGCGCCCACCGCGGGCGCGAGGCGGTGGCGATGCACGTTCCACAATGTGGCGGCATGGCGAAGGAAACGTTTTTTCTCCGCCACGGAAAAGGATTGCCAGATCTGCGGCCAATGCGGCCGCATCGCATCCATGAAGCCTTGCCAATGGGCGGCGGGCACGGATGGTCCCAGCTTCGCGCGCATCGCCCGCAGCAGGCCCCGCGGCGAAGCCGGAAAAGGGCGGTCGAGCGGAAGGGCCGCGGCGGGTTCGACATGGCTGCGCGGCAAAAGGCCGTGCCGCGAGAGGAAATAGATATTTCCCGCATGGCCCCGGCTGTGGAGACCGATCGCGGCATCGATGGCGGTCAATCCGGCGCCCAGAAGAAGCACATCGCAATCCGGCGCCAGGTCCGGCTCCGACCAGGGATCGTCGGTGATGCGGGAGGCGAGGGCGCGCGGGTAATGCGGCGCGATGGGCGGCGGCCGGTCGTTGCCGGTCGCCAGCACCACCAGGTCCGCGTCGATGGTTCCCCCGTCATGCGCCACCACCCAGCCCAAATTCTTGCGCATCAAGCTTTTGATCCGGCCACGGACAAAGCGGACGGCGAGATCGGGATTGGATTTCAAGGTGGCGTCCAGCAGGTCGGACAGATAGGCGCCGTAATGCGCGCGGGAGACGAAGCTTTGCTCCCAGCTGGCGGCAACGATGCCGTGCTCCGCCAGCCACCGGACGAACTGATCGGGCCGGTTGATGTTCGCCGACATGCGCCCGGCCGGCACGTTCAAGAGGTGGGCCGGATTGGCCGTGGAATAGGCGATGCCGCGGCCCGGCTCTCCTTTTTCGCCGATGACGATGACCGAAAGAGCCTGGCCCGCCTGGCGGGCAAGGGCGCAGACCAGCAGCACGGCACTGGCTCCGTCTCCGCACACCACAAGCGTCCTACGGCTCATGAGACATCACGCCTGAAGAGCATCGCGAAAGATGGAAATGGCGCGCCTGTC
>JAFKFF010000334.1:0-6186 GCA_017307315.1 Alphaproteobacteria bacterium | reverse complement strand
CATCATGTCCGATCGATCTCGCAAGAAGAAGATGCGCGGGCGGAGTAAGGGGTTCAAACGCGCCTTACAAGAATTTTACGCGTGGAACCTTTGCAGAAAAGCCAGGATTTTCAAGGAAATCTCGCGAGCGCCGAATGCCGGGCGAATTTTTTATTTGTTTCCACGGATTTGTGACGATAACAATCCGGCGCCCGCCTTCCTCGAGAGGCGGCGTAATGCAAGGCGCGATTCAGCAACGTGCCGCGGGCCGAAGCGATCCCATAAGAGATCCTGGCGCCTCTTTCGACAGAAGGAATTTGTTTTGTCCGGCAAACGCCCGCTTGTCAGTTCGGCAGTCGCGCTCAGTGCGCGTGCGGTTGCGGAGCCTTCGCCGCTGCCGGCACGCAATTTCGTCCGCCTCCTGCTTCTGGGCGGCCTGACGGTGGCGATGATCGCGGGCTTGCGGCACATTCAGGTTTCGCCTTCGACCGCGCCGGCGCCCGCGCTTTCGGCGGAGCGCCTTCTCGAAGATGCGGCCCCGCTCAAGCCAACGCCTTCGATGTTCGTGCAGGAACAGGCCATGTCCCCGGCCGCGCTGATGGCGCGCTGGGAACCGCTGATCCTGGAAGCGTCCAAGGCCTTCAAGATATCGCCGCAATGGATTCGCGCCGTCATGCGCCAGGAAAGCGGCGGGCGCACCATGCTGGCGGAAGCCAAGCCCATCATATCGGACGCGGGCGCGATGGGGATCATGCAAATCATGCCGGGGACTTATCGCGAGATGGCGGTACAGTATCATCTCGGCGCCGATCCGTTCGATCCGCACGACAATATCTTCGCGGGCGCCGCCTATCTCAAATGGCTGAAATTCAAATACGGCTATCCGGCGATGTTTGCGGCCTATAATGATGGGCCGGGCAATATCGAGGACCATCTGCATCGGGGCCGTCCCTTGCCCAAAGAGACGCGCGGCTATATCGCCAACATCGCGAAGTCCCTGAAGGACGCGGCGGTTTCCGCCAGCCTGACCAAAGTGACCCTTACCCAGCCCGATGGCAGCAAGATCGCGGTCGATGCCCATGACGTGAAGGCCGTCCATGCCGCCATTCCCGGCCTTTATGCCGAGGGCGTGCAATCGGTGATCACGATCGGCAAGCTCAATCGTGGCGTGCGCGAGGATGTGGCGCAAGCCACCAAATTGCTGCGCAGCCGCGGCGCGAAAATCTAGCCGACGCGGCCGGTGCCGCTTTCCGCCGCGTGGTGGATGCGGCTTTCATCCAGATCCAATTCCCGCTCGATCCGGCGCCGCGCCTCGTCTTCCAGCGCGCCCTGGGCATAGAGATCGGCGATGGCGGAGCGCTCCACCGCCAGGAATTCCAGCTGCAGGGCGGTGGCATGCGCGACCGCTTCGCCGCTTTCCAGGTCCCGGCAGGCCGCCACGAAATAAGCGCGCCGATCGGCATGGCGGCGGCGCAGGATATCCACCGTTTCCGGCGCCAGTCCGGCGCTTTCCAGCCGGTCCAGCCGCGTCAGCGCCGCATCGATCCCCGCGACGCGCGCCTTCACTTCGCGCTGCTTGTCGGCATCGGCCTCGCGCTTGCCAAGGGCGGTGAGACCGAGCTTGCGCACGACCCAGGCGAAGGAAAAACCTTGACCCACCAGGGTCGCCAGGATCACGGCAAAGGTCACCAGCAGAAGAAGGCCGCGCTCCGGGAAAGGGCCGGGCCCCGACATCAGGGGAATGGAAAGGACGGCGGCCAGCGACACCACGCCCCTTATGCCCGTGAAAGCGATGGCAAAGGTTTCCTGCCAGGGCGGCGCGGGATTGCGCCGTCGCCAGCTCGGCCAGATCCAGCAGGGCAGATAGGTGCCGGCATAGACCCAGACGAAGCGCACCACCACGATCGCGATGGTGACCGATACTGCGGCCAGGCCCAGCCGCATCCAATCCGCGCCGCCCAGCGTGTCGGCGATCACCCGCGCCTGCAGGCCGGTCAGAAGGAAGATCACGCCTTCGATCAGGTAGACCACGAGGTCCCAGACGAAAAATCCCTGCAGGCGCGTCGCCGAGGAAATGAAGCGCGGGCCGTTGTAGCTGACGAAGAGCCCTGCGGTGACGGCGGCCAGCACGCCGGAGCCGCCCAGACTTTCCGGCACCCAGAAGGCGGCGTAGGGCGTCAGCATCGCCAGCACGATTTCCACGCGCGGCTCCTGTGCCATCCGGCGCAGGAACAGCCCCACCCAGCCGACCGCCATGCCCCAGAGAATTTCGCCCGCGACGATGGCCGCAAAGCTTCCCACGGCGGCGGAGAAGGAGAATTCCCCGCCCGCGATCACGGCGCTGACGGCAAAGCTGAAGAGGATAAGGGCGGTGGCGTCGTTCACCAGGCCTTCGCCTTCCAGGATGGTGAGAACGCGGCGGGGAATGGGAAAGCGCTTGGCGATCGCCATCGGCGCCACCGCGTCGGGAGGCGCCACGATCGCGCCCAGCACGAAACCCACCGCCCAGCTGAGATCGAGCAGATAGCGCGCCACCGCGGCGACAGACATCGCGGTGAAGATCACGCAGCCCACCGCCAAAAGCAGGATGGGCCTCAGATTGGCCTTGAAGCCTTTCCAGCTCATGCCCACGCCCGCCGAATAGAGCAGCGGCGGAAGGAGCAGGGTCAGCACCAGGTCCGGCCGAAGCTCGATCCGGGGCATGCCCGGGATGAAGCCCAGGCCCAGGCCCACCAGGACCAGGAATATCGAAGGCGGGAAGAAGGTCTTGCGCGCCAGAGCCGCGGCAAGCGCGGTGACGGCGACCAGGCCGAAGCCGATGGGAAGCGCAGGCAGAAGCACGAAAACCCCTTCCGGCCGTTGGGGCCGGAAGGGGAGACTAGCTTATTGTTGCGCGACCTGCTTGCGCAAAGAACCGATGTCCTTGGCGGTCAGGTCCGCGCCCTGCGCCCCGAAGCGGGCAGTGACATAGTTGGCGACGGCGGCGATCTCGTCGTCGGAATAGGCGTCGCCGAAGGCGGGCATGAAGATGTGACCCTGTTCGGTGGTGCGGTCGACGCCAGTGATGATCGCTTGCGCCACATTGGTGGCCGAGGGGTCATTGACCGCGCGCGCCCCCGTGAGGGTGGCGTATTTGCTCAAGGGGCTGATGCCGGTCCAGTCGTGGCAACTGGCGCAGGCGCCGGCGAAGATCTTTTCGCCCCGTGCCCGGTCGTTGACGTCGATGGGGGCGCCCTCGCGATGCGAAGCCGGCGCCGCCGTGGTCACCGTGTGCGGCATGTCGCTATCCTTGGCGGGCACGCTGCGCAGATAGACCACCAGGGCGCGGATATCGCCCGCCGTCAAATAGGTGAGGCTGTTGTCGGAAGCTTCGCCCATCGGGCCGGAAGCGCCGCCATGGCCTTCGGCATGGCCGGTGGAAAGATAGGTCGCCAGGTCGTTGTCGCTCCAATCGCCCAGGCCCGCCTTTTTGTCGGCGGTGATGTTGTAGGCCCGCCAGCCGGCGGTCAGGGCACCTGCGTATTTCCGGCGATTGTCCATCGCGAAGGCGAGGTTGCGCGGGGTGTGGCATTCGCTGCAATGGCCCATCGCTTCGGCCAGATAGGCGCCCCGATTCCATTCCGGGCTCTGCGAAGGATTGGGCCGGAAGCGTTCATCCGCGTTGTAGAAGAAATTCCAGAACGCCATCAGCTTGCGGTTGTTGAACGGCCATTCGAGCTTGTTTTCCTTGGCCGGGGCGTGCACCGCGGGCAGGCTGAACAGATAAGCCTTGATCGCCAGCGCGTCGGCGTCGGTCATGTAGGTGTAGGAAGTGTACGACATGGCGGGATAGAGATTCTGCCCGTCGGCGCGCTTGCCCTTGTGCAGGGCATCCAGGAATTGCTGGTCGGTGTAATTGCCAATGCCGGTTTCCTTGTCTGGCGTGATGTTGGTGGAATAGATCGTGCCGATGCCCGGCAGATTGAAGGCGAGGCCCCCCGCATAAGGCGTGCCGCCCTTGGTCATGTGGCAGGCCACGCAGTCCGCCGCATGGGCCAGATATTCGCCCCGCTTGATGGGGTCGCCATTCGCCAGTTCGGCGGGGACGCCGGTCGGATTGGCGTCCTTGTAATCGGCCAGCGCCACCGTCGAGCCGCTGGCGAAGGCGGTGGGGCCGGGAATCAACAGCAGCCAGGCCGCAAAGCCGAGCGCGACGACGGCAACGACCGCAATCGCGATACCGAGATTTTTCTTGTTCATGCGATTTTCCTGCTCGCGAGAAGAGAGCGGTCGATGGGAAGCCTGTGGATGCGCACGCCGGTCGCCGCGAAGATCGCATTGACCAGCGAGGGCGGGCCGGCGGTGCAGCCAGGCTCGCCGATCCCGCCGGGATCTTCGGTGCTGGGAACGACATGGACGTCGATCTGCGGCGCCTCATTGATCCGCATCATGCGATAATCGTTGAAATTGCGCTGCTGCACGCGGCCGTCCTTGAGCGTGATCGTGCCGTACAGCGCCGCCGTCATGCCGAACAAGAGGCCGCCCTGGATCTGGGTCGCGATGATGTCCGGATTGACGGTGCGCCCGGCATCGACCACCGAAGTGATCCGCCGCACGTTGATCTTGCCCATCTCGGTCACTTCCGCTTCCGTGATGGTGGCGATGTAGGAGCCGAAGACGTGCTGGGCGCAAACGCCGCGCGCGGTTCGTGCCGGAAGGGCGGTGCCCCAGCCGGACTTCTGGGCCGCGATCTGCAGGATCGCCTTGAGGCGCGGTTCCTTGTCCAGGTGGGCGAGGCGGAACGCGACCGGATCCTTGCCCGACTTCTTGGCCAGGTCGTCCATCATGCTTTCGATGGCGAAGACCGCGTTGTTCGGCCCCACGCCGCGCCACCAGCCCAGATTGAGCGCCTTTGGCTCGGTCTGGACATATTCCACGCGCTGATTGGGAATGTCGTAGGGATTGGTGACGGCGCCCTCGACCGCATCGCCATCGATGCCGTCCTTGAGGGGCTTGCCGCCCGTGATCGCGGCGATCACCGAGCCGCCGGCGATGCGGTGAGTCCAGCCGTCGATCCTGCCGTCCTTGGTGAGGCTGGCCGACATCGCGTTGCGGTAGGCGGGACGGTACATGTCCTGCTGGATGTCTTCCTCGCGCGTCCAGATCACTTTGACCGGCCCATCCACCTTCTGCGCGACGCGGACCGATTTGGTCACCATGTCGGTGGCTAGCCGCCGGCCGAAGCCGCCGCCCAGCATGAAATTGTGGAAGGTGACTTTCTCCGGCGCGATTGCGAGCGCGTCGGCGGCGGCCTTGACCGTGGCGGTCTGCACCTGGCTGCCGCCCCAGAGTTCGCAAGCCCCATCCTTCACATGCACCGTGAAGTTCTGCGGCTCCATCGGGGCATGGGCGAGGAAGGGCATTTCATAGGCGGCGTCGAAGCGGTCGCCCTTGAGCGATTTTTCGACATCGCCTTCTTCCTTGGCCACGGCGCCCTTCTGCTCCGTGCCGCGCGCCAGGTCGCGCCAGATCGCGTCGGAATTGATCTTGGCATTCTCGCCGTCGTTCCATTTGACGTCGAGCGCATCCATGCCCTTCTTGGCGGCCCAGAAATTCGGGCCCACCACCGCGACCAGATCGTCGAGCACCACCAGCTGCAGGCCGGGCATGGCCTTCAGCTTGCTGTCGTCGACGCGGGCGATCTTGCCGCCCACTACGGGCGAGGCGGCGATGGCGGCGACCTTGAGGCCTTCCATCCGCACGTCGATGCCATATTGCGCCTTGCCGTTGACCTTGTCGGGCGTGTCCAGGCGCTTGACCGACTTGCCGATATATTTGAGGTCCTTGTCGGCCTTGAGGGTGACCTCTTGCGGCGCCGGCAGTTTCGCCGCGCGCGGCGCCAGCGCGCCATAGGAGAGCGTGCGTCCGCCATGGGCGTCGTCGATCACCTGGCCGTTGGCGGTGCGCAAGGAGGCCGGGCTCACGCCCCATTGCTGGGCGGCGGCCTGGACCATCATGGCGCGTCCCGAGGCGCCGACCTGGCGCAGCGCCGTGTAGAAGCCGCGGATCGAAGTCGAACCGCCGGTCGATTGGCGGCGCGACTTCGGGCTGGCGTACAGCGCATCGCTGGGCGGCGCGGGCAGCGGCGTCACATTGGCCAGGTCCACATCCAGTTCGTCGGCCAGAAGCTGGGAGAGGGCGGTGTAGACGCCCTGGCCCATCTCTTCC
>JAFKFF010000502.1 GCA_017307315.1 Alphaproteobacteria bacterium | reverse complement strand
GGCGCGACTGATGCCACCGCCCCTGGCACGATCAGCATTCCATGGCGGGCGAAACCCACCCGGCTGGAAAAAGGAATCGTCCATAATCCAGTCCGGGATTTCGACCAAGACAATCGCGCCCGGGCAGCATTGTTGAAAGCCACAGCCCAGTCCCGCGGCTGGCTGAAAGAACTGATTGACGGAGCAAAGCTGCAGGATATTGCTCGCAAGGATGGTCGTAGCGAGCGTCAGATCCGAGTTTTGCTGAATTTGGCTTTCCTCTCACCAAGCCAAATCCGAAACCTCTTAGAAGGAGCGGGTCCAGTCGACACGATAACCAGTGTTGCTCGCCAAGTCCCCGTGATCTGGCCCGAGCTGGCTTTGTCGCGACAGCGGCCTGCTCAATAACACCTACTGAGCCCCTGACACAGCACCTAGTTAAGGCTTCTCTCAGGCGCTTCGCGCTGCATATCCCGTATTGCGGCAAGAACCCGCTTCCAAACTGCCTCGCCCTCAGTATCCCCTTTTGCGATCATATCGTCCGCTTGTCCCGCCGCCTCAGCCCAGGCATTTTCGCCGTGTGCTTTGATGAGTAGAGACGCGGTACGCCAAATATCAATTTCTGCGACCAAGGCTTCCTCGATCAAGTTCTGGCTGTACGGCTGCTGCATCGTATGGCAGGCGTTCGTGATCAGCACGTAATATTAACTGAGTGACAAGTTGGGCTATTTCCTTTGGCAGAGCTGAAGAAACTCTGGCGGCGTCAGCGGGGCTGCTTATAATTGAACCTGAAATCTATTCCGCGAGTACCGTCTGACAATAGGTGAGCTAGGGCGAGCAGGGCTGACTTACCGCCCTCGACCACCCTCTCGGATGCCCGCCTCTCTCATACGGTCACCGATAGATTTGCCCCCGACAAAGCACTGGGCAACGACCCGGTCATAGGACCGCCGGCCAGCTCTGCATCGCGCCATCTGACCCATAGCAATTCTTTCG
This sequence comes from Alphaproteobacteria bacterium, assembly GCA_017307315.1. GTDB lineage: Bacteria > Pseudomonadota > Alphaproteobacteria > Micropepsales > Micropepsaceae > Rhizomicrobium. The sequence goes on along the minus strand of JAFKFF010000502.1, from coordinate 64 downwards.
AGTGCGGCTTTAGCTTGCAGCCCTCCGGATGAGTGCAGCTCGGGCGCATAAAAGTCAGCGACTC
>JAFKFF010000333.1 GCA_017307315.1 Alphaproteobacteria bacterium | reverse complement strand
GGCGCATGCTCGTTCGACAAGGTCTGGGTGCGCAGCGCTGAATCGCGCTGCTTGGTGCGCCAGATCTGGCCGAAGGACAGGTAAAAGCGCTGATCGCCGGTCAGCCCGTCGATCACCGGCGCGGGCTTGCCGTTCAACGAGATGTGATAGGCCTTGAGCGCGATGGCGATGCCGGCATTGTCGGCGATGTTCTCGCCCAAGGTGTTGGCGCCGATGACGTGCAGCCCCGGCAAAGGCTCGAACGCGTCATACTGCTTCACCATTTCGGCGGTGCGGGCGTCGAAATTGGCGCGGTCTTCCTTGGTCCACCAATCCTGGAAGACGCCCTTGCCGTCATATTTGCTGCCCTGATCGTCGAAGCCGTGACTGATCTCGTGCCCGATCACCGCGCCGATGCCGCCGTAATTCACCGCATCGTCGGCATTGGGATCGAAGAAGGGCGCCTGCAGGATCGCGGCCGGAAACACGATCTCATTAAACGAGGGATTGTAATAGGCGTTGATGGTGGGCGGCGACATGCCCCATTCGGTCTTGTCCACCGGCTTGTTGATGCGGTTCACGTCCCGGTTCCATTCGAACACCGAAGCGCGCTGGATATCGCCGATCAGGTCGTCCTTCTTGACGTCATAGGCGGAATAATCGCGCCAATGATCGGGGTAGCCGATCTTGGGCGTGAACTGGCGGATCTTCTCCAGCGCCTTCTGGCGCGTCGCCGGTCCCATCCAGTCGAGGGTCTGGATGTCGGCCTCATAGGCTTTCAGCAGGTTGGAGACCAGCTTGTCGGCCTTGGCCTTGGCGTCGGGCGGAAAATAGCGCGCGACATAGATCTTGCCCAGCGCCTCGCCCAGAGTGCGGTCGAGCAGATGGATGCCGCGCGTGGCGCGGTCCAGTTGCTGCGGATTGCCGGCCAACACCGTGCCGTAGAAGGCGAAATTGCGCTCGTCGAAACGCTTGGGCAGATAGGCCGCAAAATGCTGCAGGTAATGCACCACCAGATAATCGCGCCAGGTCGAGACCGGCGTGGCCGCGAAGATCTTGGCCAGCGGCGCGAAGGCGGTCTTCTCCGCCACGATGGCATAGCGCGGGCTGCCGTTCGCCGTGGTCAGCGGAATGCGCGATTCCGCCAGGAAGACGTCCCAGGGGAAATCCGGCGCCATCGCCTTCAGGTCCGGGATCAGCATGGGGTTATAGATCTTGTCGGCGTCGCGCCGGTCGGCGCGGCTCCACTGCACCTTGGCGATCTCGGTCTCCAGCGCCAGGATGCGGTCGGCGCGCGCGTCGGTGTCGCTCATCCCCGCCAGCTTCATCATGTCGGAGAGATACTGGCGATATTGCGCGCGCGTCTCGACCAGCGCCTTGTCGTCCTTCAGGTAATAGTCGCGGTCCGGCAGGCCCAGGCCCGACTGGCCGAGATTGAGCGAGTAATTGTCCGGGTTCTTGTCGTCGATGCCGATCCCGATGCCGTAGATACTGGCGGTCGCCAGCGGCACCGAGGCCATGGCGCGCGCGACATCGTCCAGCGTTTTCAGTCCGTTCAGATAATCCAGATCCTTCTGGATGGGCTTGAGGCCGTTCGCCTCGATGGCGGCGGTGTCGGTGAAGGCTTCGTAGAGATCGCGCAGCTTCTTTTCTTCGTCGTTCAACTGCGCATAGGGCCGCTTCTCGAGATCGTCGACAATGGCGCGCATGCGCGTCTCGCTGAGGATCTGCAAATCCTGGAACGAACCGGTCTGGGAGCGGTCGGGCGGGATCTGCGCCGTCGCCAGCCATTTGCCGTTGACATAGAGAAAGAAATTGTCCCCCGGCTTGACCGCCTTGTCGATCGACGACAGGTCGACGCCGAAATCGCCCAGCTTCGGCTTGTCGGCGGCAAGCGCGGGCATCGCCAGGAGGCTGGTGGCCAGAAGAACGGACAAGAGGCGCATGATCGTCTCCGGAAAGGGCGGGATTATTTTTGCGGCTTGGCGGGGGCGGCGTCCAGCACTTCGCCGCCGGTCTCGTTCTCGATGGTCAGCCCCGGGGTCATCAGCCGCCCGTCGGGCCCGGCCACCACCGAGATCGCGGCCACCTTGCCCACCGCCAGGATGGATTTATCGCCAGGTTTGATGGCCACGGACGGCGCCTTGGCGTCCAGAGCGAAGCTTATTTCCCCTTTGCAGCCGCCCTGGCGCGGCGCCCGGCCGGTGCAGGTGGCGCCGTCGCTGCCCACGCTGCCGCGAAAAGCGATGGCGATGGACTTGCCGTCACTGGCGCTGACGGTGCCGGTGACGATGCGCTGCTCCGGCGCGGAAGGCAGCGGATAAAGGCCCTCGCCGCCGCCCGCCAGGGCTTGCGGCAACAGATGGATTTCCTTCGCCGTCCAGGTCCTGCCGTCGCGCGCCAGGGTCGCGCCCAGATAATCGCCCGGCTTCACCGCTGCGGGATCGAGCTTTTCCTCATACATCAGCCGGGTGGACGGCATCAGGACGACGGGAATGCTTTTCCCCGCCGTGCCGGACGTCACGGTCAGCACCTTGCCGTCGAAGGACAGGATGCGCGCCTTGAAGCGGGGGATATCCTGCGCCGATGCGGCTTGCGCCACGAACACAGATGCCAGCGCCGCGAGAAGCACCATCTTCATGCCGCCACACTACCAGTTTTGCGCCCGAACGAAACACTGCCGCGGCTACGGCTTGGCGCCAGCTTTCTTCCCCCACGCGGCAAAGCCGCTGGTGGGGGAAGATGTCTTTCGAGGGTTTATCCCGAGAAAGACAGATGGGGACAAAAATCATTCAGGCACGTCAACAGGAATACCGGGCTCGATCTTCGACGGATGGATCACCAGCGAGCTTTTCACGCTGGCGACGTTGCGCTCGGCAGTCACGGTTTCGGTGACAAAAGACTGGAAGGCCGACAGGTCCTTGGCCACGCATTTCAAGATGAAATCCACTTCACCCGACAGCATGTGGCATTCGCGCACTTCCGGCCAGCTGCGCACGCGCTCCTCGAAATGCTTGAGGTCGCCGTCCTTCTGGCTGGCCAGCCCGACAAAGATGAAGCCCGTGACGGCAAAGCCCAGCGCCTTGCCGTTCAGGTCGGCGTGATAGCCTTCGATGAAGCCGGCCTTCTCCAGCGCCCGCATCCGGCGCAGGCAGGGCGGCGCCGTGATCTTGGCACGGCGGGACAATTCCACATTGGTGATGCGGCCATCGGCCTGCAATTCGGCGAGAATGCGCAGGTCAATGGCGTCGAGCTTGCGGTTTTCCAAAGGGCACCTGAGATCGGGACCCGCGCTTTTACGCGCCTGCCCGGTCGGGCGCAATAATATTTCTGTTTAGGCTGCTTTTTTGACAGGGATGCACAATCCGTCGGCAGGACCGCTAACATCATGCACCGTTTCGTGTTTGGGCCCCGCTTGATCTTTTGGCCCCCTGCCCTGATATCAGGCGCCTTCGATTTTTCTCCCGAAAGCTGCCTGAAAGCCTCATGAGCAACCATTCCAAGGTCATCATCCTGGGCAGCGGCCCGGCCGGCTGCACCGCCGCCATCTATGCCGCCCGCGCCATGCTGGAGCCCACCGTCATTTCCGGCATCCAGCCCGGCGGCCAGCTCACCATCACCACCGAGGTGGAGAATTATCCCGGCTTCGCCGACGCCATCCAGGGCCCCTGGCTGATGGACCAGATGCAGAAGCAGGCCGAGAATCTGGGCACCAAATTCGTGTCCGACACCATCGCCTCGGTCGATCTTTCGCGCCGGCCCTTCACGCTGAACGGCGACAGCGGCACGGTCTATACCGCCGATACGCTGATCATCGCGACCGGCGCCAGCGCCAACTGGCTGGGCCTGCCCAGCGAAAGCCGGTTCCAGGGCTTCGGCGTCTCGGCCTGCGCCACCTGCGACGGCTTCTTCTTCCGGGGCAAAGAGGTCGCCGTGGTCGGCGGGGGCAATACCGCGGCCGAGGAAGCGCTCTTTCTCACCAATTTCGCCGACAAGGTCACCTTGATCCATCGCCGCGACCAGCTTCGCGCCGACAAGACCAACCAGACGCGGCTTGCCGCCAACAAGAAGGTGGAGATCGTCTACGACACCGAAGTGGCGGAAGTGCTGGGCACCAGCGAGCCCAAGGGCGTCACCGGGCTCAACCTGCGCAACACGGTGACGGGTTCTCAGCGCCAGATCGGGGTGGACGGGCTTTTCATCGCCATCGGCCATTCGCCCGCCACCGAATTGTTCCGGGGCAAGCTCGACATGGACGAGAGCGGCTACATCAAGACCGCCGCCGATTCCACGCATACCAGCGTTGCCGGCGTCTTCGCTGCCGGAGACGTGAAGGATAAGGTATTCCGTCAAGCCGTCACGGCGGCGGGCATGGGCTGCATGGCGGCGCTGGAAGCGGAGCGGTTTCTGGCGGCGTCGCACGGGGGAGATTTGCCGCTGTCTGCGTAACGGGAGCGGATTGCCGGCGCACCGCTTGGGATAAGCGGCGCCACGATGGGAGTGTCATGGACTGGGACAAGCTGCGCATCTTCCATGCCGTCGCCAGCGCGGGAAGCTTCACCCATGCCGGGCAGATGCTCACCCTCAGCCAATCGGCGGTGAGCCGCCAGATCAGCGCCCTGGAAGAGGAAATCTCCACCCCGCTGTTTCAGCGCCATGCGCGCGGGCTCACCCTCACCGACGAAGGCGAGCTGCTCTATGGCGCGGTCTCCGACGTGCTCTCGCGCCTCGCCGCCGCCGAGGAAGCGCTCAAGAACATCCATGACAGCCCGCGCGGCTCGCTGAAGGTCACCGCCAGCCACGGCATCGGCGCCTATTGGCTGATGCCGCGCCTGCAGGAATTCCTGAAGGAATATCCGGAAGTGGAAATCCATCTGGTGATGGACGACCGCGAACTGGACCTGTCGCAGCGCGCCGCCGACCTCGCCATCCGCATGCGCGCACCGGTCCAGGCCGACCTGATCCAGAGAAAGCTCTTCACCGTGCATTATCACATGTACGCGTCGAAGGAGTATCTCGCCCGCCGGCCCGCGCCCAAGGCGCTGGAGGATGTCTGCAATCACACCATCATCGTCTATGGCGAGACCGCGGCCCCGGAGATCCGCGACATCAACTGGCTGCTGGAACTCTATCAGAAGAATTTTCGCCCCGGCTGCTCCGGCAGCGTGATCCGCATCAACAACATCACCGGCATCCTGCAGGCGGTGGAGGCGGGCCTGGGGATCGGGGTGGTGCCCGACTTCGTGGCGGCGGAACATGCCAATCTGGCGCGGGTGCTGCCGGAGGTTCCCGCGCCGGGCTTCGACGTCCATCTGGTCTATGCCGACGCGCTGCGCCAGTCCAAGCGGGTGGCGGCGTTCCGCGACTTCCTGGTGAAGGGTTCCAAGGACTGGCAGTATTGATTCCACGCCATTTTTCCGGTGGCTTGAAACCCGATCCTGCCGCTCCCATTTCCTGTTAGTCGCGCTTTCTCCCCCCGGGCGCGACAGACGCGCTCTATCCCCCCTTGAGCGCGAATTCGGGCTGCCGGAGCATTGACGCTCCGGCAGCCTTTATTATTTGTCGCGCGCCCCACGCAAAACCGCTCCGGCCCTGCCGGGCCTTCGCACTTTTGCTGGTCGTCGCTCCGTATTTTTGGTCGCGCGACAGGTCCGACCACCTCACCCTTCGACGGGCTCAGGGTGAGGAATTCCTCATGCTGAGCGTGTCGAAGCATGAGGGCCGACTTCAACTTTGTTTCATTTCGGCCGGTCTAAGCCGCCCGCCGCGTCGCCACCACCTGATCCGCCAGCTTGCCGTTCAGCTCCGCGAAATGGTCGAACGCCATCTCGTAGGTGCCGACGCCTTGGGTCAGCGAGCGCAGATCCACGATCAGGTCGGTGACTTCCGACAAGGGCATCTCGGCCCGCACCGTGTCCCAGCCGCGCCAGCCGTCGCGGCCGTCGAAGCCCAGCGGCGTTCCCCGCCGGGTGCCGATCACGCCGTTGACCTTGGCGGTGGCGTCCTTGGGCACATGGATGGCGACCTTCATCACCGGTTCCAGCAGCACCGGGGCGCAGCCCGGCAGACCTTCGCTCATCGCCAGCCGTCCCGCGGTCTGGAACGCGGCATCGGAGGAATCCACCGAATGGTAGGACCCGTCGGTGAGCGACACCGCGATATCCACCACCGGAAAACCCAGCGGCCCGGACTTCATGTAATCCTGCACGCCCTTTTCCACCGAGCCGATCCATTGCTTGGGCACCACGCCGCCCTTGATGCGGTCGTGGAAGACGAAGCCCTGCCCGCGCGGCATCGGCTGAATCTCCAGCACCACGTCGCCATATTGGCCGTGGCCGCCCGACTGCCGCTTGTGGCGGCCGCGCGAGGTGGCGGATTTGCGGATGGTC
>JAFKFF010000332.1 GCA_017307315.1 Alphaproteobacteria bacterium | reverse complement strand
CCGACCGATGGTCGCCGCTACTCTTCCCCAAACTTCGCTTCGATCAAGGCCAGCATCGCCGTCATCGCCTGGTCCGCGTCCGGCCCTTTCGCTTCCAGGCCGATTTCGCTTCCCAGACTCGCCGCCAGCATCATCAAGCCCATGATGGAGCGCGCATTGACGCGAGTGCCGTCCTTGACGATCGTGATCTCGGACTGAAAGCGCGCTGCCGCTTCCACCACTTTTGCGCTGGCGCGCGCATGCAGGCCGCGCTTGTTGGTGATCTTGGCGAAACTTCGCAGCGTTTCGCTCACGCGGGGGTACCGAGGTCGGCGGAACCGGCCCGCATGTATTTCCGCCCCGCGTCGATCGCCTCTTTCACGGCCTGGTCGAGGGGAAGCTTGCTGCGGATGTCGATCAGCTTGATCAGGCTTGGAAGATTGACGCCGGCCAGTACTTCGATTTTTCCGCGATCCAGAAGCGTGAGGGCGAGATTGCAGGGCGTGCCGCCGAACATGTCGGTCGCGATCACCACGCCGCGGCCGGTATCCACCGCTTTCGCCGCCGCCGCGATTTCACGCTGGCGCCGCTCGATATCGTCTTCCGGGCCGATGCAGACGGCGCGCAGATTGGTTTGCGGCCCCACCATGTGCTCCATCGCGGCGATGAATTCCTGCGCGAGGCGCCCGTGCGTGACCAGAACAAGACCCAGCATGAAACCGTCCATCCAAAGCAGGGCAAAATAGGCTGTGCGGTTTCGGACGCAAGGCTTATTTCCGCTTTTTCTATGTGGGGTTAAAATCCTCGCGAAACAAGCCTTTGGCGAAAGCGGTCAGGGCCAGACGAATGCGCGCGGGCGCGGATGGCGCATGCGCGTCGAGTGTGATCTGCGGCACGGGTCTGGCGGGCGCGAGCGGCGGCGGCGGTACATAGAAGGCAGGCTCCGGCAGCCGCTCTGGCGCCGCGCCAAGCCTTGCCACCAATGCCACCGCGATGCTGGCGCGAAACGGTACCGCGATCACGCCCAGGCCCCGGACCTCGATCAGGCCGGCGATGGCGGATGGCGCGCGCGCACAAAGCCCGCCGCGCGCGACATAAAGCTCGGTCCGGTCGTCGGCCACGAGCCTGGCGCCGCCATCGATCAGGCGCAGCGCCAGGTCGGATTTGCCCGCCCCGCTTTCGCCGAGGAGCAGAATGCCGGCCTTTCCGATGGCAATGCAGGTCGCATGAATGTTGACCCTGTCCATCGGTCACGCCGTGACGGTGGGCAGTTCGACGATAAAGCGCGCGCCTCCGCTTGCCTGTCCGCTTTCGCGGGCCGGCCGGTTCTCCGCCCATATGCGGCCGCCCGCATTCTGGGTGATCTGACGTGCGATGGAGAGGCCCAGGCCGGAATTCTTTCCGAACGTGTCATCGGGCCTTTCGGTGTAGAAGCGCTCGAAGATGGATTCCAGATTGTCCGGCGGGATGCCGGGTCCGCTGTCTTCCACCGTCACGCGCGCGAAGGCGTGGTGCATGTATGCCGTGATGGCGACCGTGCTTCCTTCGGGGCTGAAGGAAATCGCATTGTCGATCAGGTTGCGGAAAACCTGCCCCAACCGCTCGTCATGACCCATCACCCGGATGCCGCCGGGAAGATCGTCGCGCAAGGTGACCTTGACGTTCCGGCCGCGGTCGGTGACTTCGTAGATGTCCAGGATCGTCTGCAGGAGGTGCGACAGATCGATTTCGGTGCGGGGTTCGCGGGACAGTTCGGCGTCCAGGCGCGAGGCGTCCGAAATGTCGGTGATCAGCCGGTCGATGCGCTTGACGTCGGCCCGCGCCATCGCGGCCAACCGCTGGCGCGCCGCATCGTCGGGCGCGCGCACCAGCATTTCCATCGCGGAAGCCAGCGAGGTGAGGGGGTTTTTGAGTTCATGCGCCACATCGGCGGCGAAACGCTCGATCGCGCCGATCCTGTCGTAGAGAGCGGCGGTCATTTCCTTCAGGCTGTCGGCCAGGTCGCCGATCTCGTCGTTGCGCTCGGGAAAGCCGGGAATGGCGTCGCGGCCACCGGAACCGGAACGCACCTGATCCGCCGCCGACGCCAGACGCCGCACCGGCTCGGCAATGGTGCCGGCCAGATACAGCGAAGACAGCAGCATCACCCCGAAGGCGACCAGGAAAACTTCGAACAGGATGAAGCGTTCCTGCCGCAAGATATCGTCGATGTCGCCGCCTTCGGTGGTGACCAGCAATTCGCCATAGGTGGGTCCGATGGGCGCGACGCGCTGGATCGGCATCGCTACCGACAGCACCAGACGGTTCTGGGAATCCACCCGTTCGGCGCTGGAGGTCTGGCCGGCCATGGCGTTCACCACTTCCTGGTAGATGCGTCCGTCTTCGCCGCCTTCCGAATAGGAGGGAAGCTTGGCGAAGGGGCGAACGCCCATCACGCCGTCATAGATGCGCTTGGCCCAGGTCTTGAACTGGTTCCACGGATCGAGCGGAGGGAGCGAGGCCACCTGCACCACGCCCAGCGGCAGGAGCAGTCTCGTATCCGCCGCCTGATGGCCGTTGGGCAGATAGAGCCGGGCGCGCAGGCGCGTCGGCGCGATCAGCTGGCGCAGCAGGCGTTCGGCCAGATCCACGTCCAGGGTGCGGGTCTTGGAATTGACCGCATATTCCCCCAGCGCGCTGGCGACGATGGAGGCCTGCTGCTGAATGCTGTTGAGGCGCTCTTCCACCAGGCCCCGGCCCGATGATTGGACCACGATCACGCCGCCCGTGAGAATCAGAAGCGCCAGCGCATTGAAGGCGAGGATGCGCCAGGTGAGGGCGGAGAAATGCGGAAACAGGGCCGCCTACTCCTTGTAGCGATAGCCCACGCCGTAGAGCGTTTCGATGGCGTCGAAATCGTCGGCCACCACCTTGAACTTCTTGCGCAGCCGCTTGATGTGGCTGTCGATGGTGCGGTCGTCGACATAGACCTGATCGTCATAGGCCGCGTCCATCAGGCTGTCGCGGCTTTTGACGAAACCGGGACGCTGCGCCAGCGCCTGCAGGATGAGGAATTCGGTGACGGTGAGGCGCACCGGCTTGCCGTCCCAGGTGCATTCGTGCCGCTGGGGATCGAGCGCGAGCTTGCCGCGCACCAGGGCTTCCTTTTTCTGTTCCCCGCTGGCGGGCGGGGCGGTCTTGGCTTCGGCGCGGCGCAGGACCGCGCGCACGCGCTCCAGAAGCAGGCGCTGCGAAAAGGGCTTTCGGATGTAATCGTCCGCGCCCGCATTCAGGCCCATCAATTCGTCGATCTCCTCGTCCTTGGAAGTGAGGAAAATTACGGGAAGGTCGGGCGCGCCCTGACGCAAGCGGCGGAGCAATTCCAGCCCGTCCATGCGCGGCATCTTGATATCCAGAATGGCGAGATCCGGCGCGGTGGTGGTGAGCGCGGTGAGGGCGGCGGCGGGATCGGAAAAGCTGCGAATATGGTAGCCTTCCTGCTCCAGCAGCATGGTAACGGATTCCAGGATGTTCTTGTCGTCGTCAACCAGAGCGATATTGGCCATAAATTTTCCGGGTGGCTCGCGGCAGGCCCTAGTATAAGGCCTTGACCGGCAAAGCAAAGGCTAATGGAACCTGTGAGAACGCCCTGTGGACAAACCCGTTCCCTATGACCCGCGCCGTTTTCAGAGCGCCGTTCCCTATTATGTCCGCCACCGCCTGGGCTATCCGGAGCGGCTGATCGCGCGCGTCATCGCGCTTTTGCGGATGGCGCCGGGTGAGGCTGTGCTGGACCTGGGCGCGGGGCCGGGGTCGCTGTCGCTGCCTTTTGCCCGCGCCGGCATGGCCGTCACCGCCGCCGATCCGGAGCCCGAGATGCTGGCCGCGGCCCACGAGATCGCCGAGGCCGAGGGGCTTTGTCTCCAATATTGGCAGGGCGGATCTTACGACCTCACGCCCGGCATGGGACCTTTTGACCTGGTCGCCATCGGGCGGGCCTTCCATTGGATGGATCGGGCGGCGACTTTGACGATGCTGGACCGGATCGTGCGCCCGGGCGGGGCGGTGGCGTTCTTTCACGACGCTCATCCAGTTCTGCCGGAGAATGAATGGTTCAAGATCGTCTGCAAGGTGGGCGACCGCTACGGGCGCGCGGCACAGCCGCATATCGCCGAACGCAAGGCGCTGGGCCATCGCCGCTACGAGCCGTCCCTCTACCAATCCGCCTTCACTCAGCTGGACGGGCTCAGCGTCACCATTCGCCGTCCGATTAGCGAGGATGAAATCGTGGGGCGCGCCTTCTCGCAATCGACCACGGCGCCGGACAAGCTGGGTGCGCGGGCCGATGCGTTCGAAGCCGAGTTGCGCGAGCGCCTGCGGGCTTTGTCACCGGAGGGCGTCTTTGTCGAAATCGCCGAACTGGTCGCGCTGGTGGCGAGGCGAAACCATGGCCCTTGACTGGAACGATTATCGCCGCGGCAAGCTGTACGATCTCGCCGCCGGCCTGCCACTGATCCTGTGGTTCGGCTACAATACCGCGCGGCTGCGCCCCAATCTGGTCGCGAACGCGCGCGCGGTGCTGGAGCAGCCTGACAGTCTCCTGGCGAATGTGCGGTTCTTCGCGCTGTTCGCCGCCGTGGCATTCAACCTTCTGCTGATCTATCTGGTCGCTGTCCGCACCGAACCGGTGCGTCGCTCGGCGGGCATGATGCCGCGCTTGTGCGGCTTCGCCGGCACCTTCCTCGGTGTCGGCATTCTCTATCTGAAACCGGTGCCGCTGCCCCTGTTCTGGCAGATCGCGGCGGCCTTCTTGGTATTGGCAGGGAGCCTGGGATCGGTGATCGTGCTCGGGCGGTTGGGAAAATCCTTTTCGATCATGCCCGAGGCGCGCGCGCTGGTGACCGGCGGGCCTTACGCTTATGCCCGCCATCCGCTCTACGCGATGGAATTTCTCACCCTGGCAGGAACGGCGATCCAATTCACCCAGCCCTGGGCGGTGCTGCTGGCCTTGGCCGTGGCGGTGCTGCAGGTCCTGCGCACGCATTTCGAGGAATGCGTTCTGCGCGCCGCTTATCCGGAATATGAACGCTACGCCGCGCGCGTGAAACGCTTTGGCATCATTTGACCCCTCCGCCCGCACGCTACGCGTGCGGGAGAGGCGGGCCACGGTAAGCGTCAAGAAGTTTCAGCTGTCCTAAACAAACTCGACTTTCAGGATTTCGTAGGATCGCGCTCCGCCGGGAGCGGCGACTTCCACGGAATCGCCCTTGCTCTTGCCGATCAGGGCGCGCGCGATGGGCGAGGAGAGCGAGATGCGGCCCTTCTTGGCGTCGGATTCCACATCGCCCACGATCTGGTATTTGCGCTTCTCGTCTGTGTCTTCGTCGACAAGCGTGACGGTGGCGCCGAATTTGACGCTGCTGCCCGACAGCTTGGAAATGTCGATCACTTCGGCGCGGCCGATCTGGTCTTCCAGCTCCATGACCCGGCCTTCGATGAAACTCTGCCGCTCCTTGGCGGCATGATATTCGGCATTTTCGGACAGATCGCCATGGGCGCGCGCTTCCGCGATCGCCTTGATCACATCATGGCGGTCCTCGTTCTTGAGGCGGTTCAGTTCGTCTTCCAGGGCCTTGAAGCCCGCTGCCGTCATCGGAATCTTTTCCATTGCCGTCACGTCCTATCGAGCGAAAAGAACCCGCGTCCGGCCAGATGACCGGAATGGGTTCTGTCAGCCGTTATAATCCTTTGATCCTGCTAGGTTTTTAAAGTCGGGGTGTTACCCAGCCCGTAAACTGTAAGACTGGAGGGGGGCGACTTCAAGGGAGTGGCCCTTCAGGGCGGCTATCGCCTCGGTGGCGGCCTTGGCCCCGGCGAGGGTGGTGTAATAGGGAACTTTCAGGGTCAGGGCCGCCCTCCGGATGGAGGAGGAGTCGGCCAAAGCCTGGGCTCCGTCCGTGGTGTTGAAGACCAAGTGGATCTCGACAGTCTTGAGGGCGTCCACCACATGCCGCCGCCCTTCCAGGACCTTGTTGATGGTGGAAACCGGCAGGTCCGCCGCTGCCAGGGCGCGCGCGGTTCCGCCGGTGGCGATAAGGGCGAAGCCCATTCCCACCAAATCGCGGGCGGGCGCCACGATCAACTCCTTGTCGGCATCGCGCACCGAGATGAAGACGGTGCCGCCGACCGGAAGCCTGGTGCCGGCGCCGATCTGGCTCTTGGCGAAGGCGCGGGCGAAGCTGGCATCGGTGCCCATGACTTCGCCGGTCGAACGCATGTCGGGCCCCAGCACCGTGTCCACGCCCGGAAAGCGGGCAAAGGGCAGCACCGCTTCCTTGACCGAGATATGGTTCGGCCGCGGCGGCTTGAGATGAAAGCCGGCAAGGGTTTCGCCCGCCATCACCCGCGCCGCGATGGCGGCGACAGGCAAGCCGA
>JAFKFF010000501.1 GCA_017307315.1 Alphaproteobacteria bacterium | reverse complement strand
GTAGCCGTCGGCGACGCCGTCGAGGATGAAGGAGCCGGTGCCGCCCTTCGGCAGGCCGATTGTGGGAACAAGGTTCATGAAATCACTTCAGAAGTAGACCGTCCGGCGCGAGGCCGCGAGTATCTTTTGCAGGACTGGGCAGTCCAGATCCGCCGGCACGGGCTTTTCGCTTCTGGGCATCGCCTCGGGCATCACCGCCACCATTCCCGCCGCCACCATCCGCCGCTTCGGCGCGCGCGCCACCTTCATCGCGGGCAGCCTGACCATGGCGGCCGCCTTCGCCTGCCTGATGCTGACCCACGGCCTCATGCTCTATTTCATCGGCTGCCTGCTCTTGGGCCTGGGGTTCATTCTTCTGGCCACCGTGCCGGGGACTTTTCTCCTGACCCGGCTCTTTCCCAACCCGTCCTTCGCCTTCGGGCTTTATTTCACGGTGGGCGGACTGGGCGGCGTGGCCGGACCCATTCTTTATCTGTGGGTGGCCGCGCTGTCGCAGAATTGGCGGATCTATTGGCTGGTATCGCTGCTGCTGGTGACGGCGGCGGGTCTGGTCAGCGCCGCCCTGATCGACGTCGATACCGATGTGCGCGCGAGCGGCAAGGAGAGTCCGCAGATCGCCGCCGCCGAATGGCCGGTGAAGCGGGCGATGCGCACGCCGCAATTCGCCGTGCTGGCCGCCGCCTACAGCATCTTTCTGTTCGTGGGCATCACCGTGAACGCGGTTTCGGTGGCGCACCTGATGAGCCGCGGGGTCCCCGCCGCGGTCGCCGGCGGCATGTTGAGCGTGGAAGCGCTGGTCAATGCCGGGGCGCGGCTGATGGGCGGAGTGGTCGTGCGCTGGATCGATGCCCGCCATCTTCTGCTTCTGTCGCTGACGATGCTGATCGCGGGGCTTCTGGCGCTCAGTGTGGCGCGCGACACGCCGATGATGCTGGTCTATGCCGTGGGCATCGGGGTGGGCTATGGCCTGACCTTCTTCGCTTCCACCATCCTGCTGCTGGACTATTTCGGCCGTGCGCCCAACCTGGAGCTTTTCGCCGCCATCAATCTG
>JAFKFF010000472.1 GCA_017307315.1 Alphaproteobacteria bacterium | reverse complement strand
GCTCTAATAGGTGCGTCATGTCAAACCCGGTAATGGCAGCGTCCAGGCGGACTTCATCTTTTGTGCCGTCAAACGCCCAACCCAGTGCTTGGCCACGGCACCACTTTTCGAGCCTAGGGCCAGCGCCTTGCGGGTCGGAATGGCCGAGAAATTCGCGCAGGCCCGCGAGCGACCGCATTTCCACAGGCAATTTCATTTGCCGGCCTATGCCCCGCTCTAGTCGCTGTTCCTCGTCTGGTGTCAGACTACCCTTGCCGTCAGCTTCGATCAGTCCGATCACCCAGGTACGCAGGAAGTCACGGGCGCCAGGCGTATCCGGCAGGCCGCGCAATGGCGCCAAACCGCTGTCCTCACCTCGTCGTAGGACCAGATAAGTGCCGCCGGTTGCCAGAACCAGAAGTTCGCCGCCCCGGTCCTTGTCGAAGAACACCACGGCGCCATTCCGCCCAGTCATGGACTGCTCGAACATGGCCAGCAGGAACATCAGCAGCGCAGTCTTGCCCGACCCGGTCGGCCCGAAGATCGCGGTCATGCCGACATCGCCAACATGAGGCACATAGTCATACGCAGTACCGCCATTTGTGCGGAATTGCGCCAGTGCCGGTCCCCAATGGCCCGCCGCCGCGCCGGACGGGTAATTGTCCAGGCTGGAGAGGCCTGCAAAGTTGCGGCTGTTGATAGCGCCGGGACGGGTGCGCCATTGGAAATTGCCCGGCAGCTGCGACCAGAACGCAGCCTCCAACCCAAGACTTTCTTCGGCGACCACCGCGCCACAGTCTGTGAGCCGGCCGCGCGCTTGGGCAGCGCGGTCACGCACATCTTCCAGCGTGCCGCCATAGACTGCCAGTGACAGATGATGCGATCCCATCACGAATTCGTTGGACGCCAACGCATCGGCGGCTTCTTCAAGCCCGGCAATCTGGGAGGTGGCCTTATCCTGGGCGCTCTGCATCTGGGCTGCCTTGAGAGACAGGCTGCCATGGGCTTGAGCGCGTGTCAGAAATTGGAATGACTGGCTAAGAACTAGGGGAAAAGGCACCGAAAAAAGCGTGTT
>JAFKFF010000471.1 GCA_017307315.1 Alphaproteobacteria bacterium | reverse complement strand
TCCTCGATTGTTTCCTGGCATCGTCCGCAATTCTTTCTCACGCCGCAGCGCGCATAAACGTCTTCCGAACAGCAGGCGCCACTGTCGATGGCGGTGCGGATTCGGTCCTCGTTGAGCCTATTGCAGACGCAGACGATCATGAAAGGAAACCTTCGAACGTCCCCTGTCATATAGGTCAGTTGCGAGTGATTGTCAATGTCAGACGGAGGGCCCTGTTTCCGGCTCAGCCAGGGCCTGAACCCGGCCATAGTCGGTCTTGCCAGTCCCCAGAACCGGAAGCGCTGCCACCGTCACGATCCGGCGGGGCACCGCCAATTCCGAGACACCGTGATTTTGCGCCCATGCCACCAGATCGAGGCGCTTGGCTTCGGCCCGGTCGGTCACCAGGACGATCTGCTCGCCCTTGGCGCGATCCTTCACCGCCACCGCGGCGTGATGATGGTCGGGCCAGACCGCGGCGGCGACATTCTCCACCACCGCCAGCGAAACGGTTTCGCCGCCGATCTTGGCGAAACGCCTGACCCGTCCGCGGATGGCGATGAAACCGTCATCATCGATGCTGGCGACATCGCCGGTATCGTACCAGCCGTCTTCCGGTGGCACGATGATAACCGGCGCCTCGGGTTTGATGTAGCCCAACATGACATTCGGCCCCTTCACCACCAAAAGACCCGCATTGGGAATCCCTTCAACGGGATCGAGCCGGGCTTGCATGCCCGCCATCAACCGTCCCACCGTGCCAGGCCGGTTGGCTTCGATCTGGTTGGCGGCAACCACGGGCGACGCTTCGGTGACGCCATAGCCTTCCAGAATCTCCATCCCATATTTGCGGCGGAACAAGGCGCGGGTCTCGTCGCGCACCCGTTCGGCGCCGCACACCGCCAGGCGCAAGCTGTTCAGATCGCCGCTTTCGCCCACCCGTGCATATTGGGTGATGAACGTGTCGGTGGACAGAAGAATAGTGGCGCCCATCTCGCGAATGCGCCGAACGATCTCGTGCGGCTGCAGGGGTGTGGGATGGCAGATCACTTTCACGCCCGCGGCCAGCGGCAGCA
>JAFKFF010000331.1 GCA_017307315.1 Alphaproteobacteria bacterium | reverse complement strand
CGGATCGTGCCAGGGGCCGCATCATTGCGCCGCCTCGGCCGGATGGGCGGATCCAAACTGCAAATCGGCGAGACGGGCGTAAAGACCGCCCTGGCGCACCAGATCGCCATGGCTGCCCTCGCCCACCATCTGGCCCTGATCCATGACCACGATGCGCGCAAGCTTCTGAATGGTGGCAAGACGGTGCGCGATCACGATGGTGGTGCGGCCCACCATCAGGTTGGCGAGCCCCCGCTGCACCAGCAGCTCGTTCTCGGCATCCAGCGCGCTGGTGGCTTCATCCAGAAGCAGCAGCGGCGCGTCGCGCAAGATGGCGCGTGCGATCGCCAGGCGCTGGCGCTGGCCACCCGACAAGGTCACGCCGCGCTCGCCCACGATCGTGTCGAAGCCATTGGGAAGCCTTTCAATGAATTCGCTCGCGGCGGCCGCATCGGCGGCCCGCTTGACCGCGTCGCGGCTGGCGCCTTCGCGGCCATAGGCGATATTGGCGGCGATGGTGCCGGAGAAGATCACCGGATCCTGCGCCACCACCGCGATGGCGCCTCGCAGCGCCACCGGATCGAGATCGGCAACATCGATGCCGTCAAACCGCACCACGCCTTCCTGGGCGGCGAAGAAACGCAGCATCAGCTGGAAGATGGTGGACTTGCCCGCGCCCGACGGCCCGACCAGGGCCACCGCCTCGCCCGGCGCGATGGCGAGCGAGAAATCCTTCAACGCCGCGCTGTCCGGCCGGGAGGGATAATGGAAGGTGACATGCTCGAAACTGACACCGCCCTTCGGCTTCGCGGGCAAGCCGACCGGATGGGCGGGTGCGGCGATGGCGGGCTTTTCGTGCAGCAATTCCATCAGCCGCTCCGAGGCGCCCGCCGCGCGCTGCAGATCGCCCCAGGTTTCCGACAAGGCGCCGACGCCGCCGGCCATCAAGCCGCCATAGAAAATGAACTGCACCAGCAGGCCCGGGGTCATGCGCGCGGCTTCGATGTCCTGAAGACCCACCATCGCGACGGTGGCGAGACTGGCAAAGACCGTGAAAAACGCCACTGCCGTGAGAATGGCGCGCGCCAGGGTGCGGCTTTTGGCATACGCAAAAGCGCGTTCCACCGTGACGCCGAATTCGCGGCGCTCGAATTTTTCCTGCGTAAATGCCTGAACGGTCGGCACCGCGTTCAGGATTTCCGTCCCGCGGGCGGAGGTTTCGGCGATGGAATCCTGGCTCTGGCGCGATAGGCGCCGCACCCAGCGGCCGAACAACAGCATCGGCAGCATGATCAGGACCACCGCGCCCAGCACCAGCAGCGCCAGCTTCAGGCTGGTGACGAACATCAAAATCAGCGCGCCCGTCACGGTCACCAGATTGCGCAGCGCCAGCGACACCGACGAACCCACCACCGTCTGCACCAAGGTGGTGTCGGCGGTCAGGCGCGAGAGAACCTCACCCGTGCGCGTGACCTCGAAGAAAGCCGGGGTCAGCGCCAGCACATTGTCGAACACGGCCTTGCGGATATCGGCCACCACCCGCTCGCCCAGCCAGGTGACGAAATAAAAACGCGTCGCCGACGCCAGGCCCAGCACCGCCGCCGCGACGATGAACAGCAGATAATAGTGGCTGAGGCTTTCGGCCTGATCGGCCGACAGATCGTGATCGATAAGACCCCGCGCCAGGGTCGGCACCACCAGGGTGGCCGAAGAGGAGGCAATCAAGGCCAGGCAGGCGGCGACGATCCGGCCCCGATAGGGCCTAAGGAACGGCAGAATGCGGCTGAGCGGGGCCAGCGAGCGGGACGAAGGCCGGCTCGACAAACGTCCCTGCTCCACGTCTCCCCGGGCCATCCGCCTGATCTTCAAAAGGTTCCAGGCGCTTATATAGAGACGGAAATCCCCACACAAAGAGCGGGATGCCGCGCCGCTTGCCAGGACGGGGCCTTTTGCCTATAAGCCCCCGCTTCTGCACTGAAAAAAGGCCGTTCCCATGAAAAAGGGCATCCATCCCGCCTATCATTTCGTTGACATCCAGCTCAACGACGGCACGACCTACAAGACCCGCACCACCTATGGCGAGGCAGGTCAGAAGATCACCCTGGACATCGATCCCACCACCCATCCAGCCTGGACGGGCGGTCAGCAGCAGCTGATGGATCGCGGCGGGCGCCTGACGCGCTTCAACAAGAAATTCGCCGGCTTCGTGAAGTAAGCCGACCGGCATGGAATTCAAAAAAGGCGGCCTGCGGGGCCGCCTTTTTATTTCCGATCGGGTGGAATTTTCAGGACGACTTGCCGCCGAAAACCTGCTCCAGGCGGTTCCAATGACGATGCGCGCCCGGCATGGCGTCGCGGCCGCGCCCGAACAGAACATCGTCCAGCCGGGCGATGCGGCGATAAAGGCTTTCGCTGCGCGTCAGCAGATCGCGCAGGGTCGGCGGCAGCAAATCATCGACATCTTCCGGCGACGTGCCCAGGCAGATTTCCTTCGAACCCAGGCGATAGCGGCCCGACGAGGCCTGCGCCGGCTCCATGTCGCCGTCATGCACGGCGCGCTGGACCAGAAGCCAGCTTGCCGCCTGCATCATGCGGGTGGTCACCCGCATGCTCTCGCCAGCATAGAGGATCGCGCCCTTGCGCGACAGGCTGCGCGCTTCCTCGCGGCCGGGGCCGTCGAGATAGCGCGCGGTTTCCTCGACCAGCGCCATGCCTTCATCGAAGGTGCGCACGAAAAGCTGGGAACCGGTGAAAGAGCGCGGCGGCGGCGGCACGCTCTGCAGGGACTCCACATCACTATGCCGCATGTTATCCCCAACTTGCCCGAGGCGTCGACGCTATCAAGCCATGATGCGCAGGCAAAGCATTACTGTTGGTAAACCGCGCGAATTCTTTTTCCCGCCCAATTCGTGATGTGCATATTAACTACGGTCAGCGCTTGAAGAAATTCTCCGCCGCCGATTTGGTGGCCCGGCGCGCTTCGATCGCTTTCCTGCAGCGCGCGATCTCCTCTTCCAGCAATGCGATGCGCGCTTCCAATTCATGCGCGGAAAGCGCGGAAATATCTTCTCCCGGCTGGATTTGCGGCGGCTTCTTGCGAGGGGCGAGATCGTCCAGGTCCATTGCCCTTCCTTGGCGTTAACGACTTCCAGCGATAGTTTGGTGGCCTGCAGTTCCCCTGACAAGCTGATCGATGAAGACAATCGCGCTGCACAATCCCGGCCCCGAGTACCGGCTGGAACTCGCCTCCGCCGCCATGCCCACGCCGGGCGACGATGAAGTCCTGATAAGGGTTGCCGCCGCAGGGGTTAATCGCGCCGACATTCTGCAGGCGCGCGGCGCCTATCCCCCGCCCGCGGGAGCATCGGAAACACTGGGCCTGGAGGTGTCCGGCCACGTCGCGGCCCTGGGCAGGAACGTCACCATTTTCAAAACGGGCGATGCGGTCTGCGCGCTGCTGGCGGGCGGCGGCTATGGCGAATATGCGCTGGCGCACGGCGGCGCCGTCTTGGCGGTACCGCCGGGACTGGATGTCGCCGACGCCGCCGCCCTACCGGAGGCGCTGTTCACCGCCTGGACCAATGTGATCGACACCGGCCGGTTGATGCCCAACGAAACGCTTTTGATTCACGGCGGCACAAGCGGCATCGGCGTGGCCGCGATCCAGATGTTCGCGCGCCTCGGCTTCAGGGTTTTCGCGACCGCCGGCAGCGACGAAAAATGCCGGCTGTGCGAGACGCTGGGCGCGCAAAGTGCGATCAATTACCGGACGGAGGATTTCGTCGCGGCGACTAGGGAACATACCGGCAAGGGTGTCGACGTCATTCTCGACATGGTCGGCGGTGGCTACGTCCAGCGCAACATGGCGGCCGCGGCGCCTTCCGGCCGCATCGTGAACATCGCCTATCAGGACGGCGCCAAGGTCGGATTGGACCTCGGCGTCCTGCTGCGCAAGCGGCTGACGCTTGCTGCCACCACCTTGCGCGGCCGCTCGGTTTTGGAAAAGCAGGCGATCCGCGACGCGCTGGCGAAGAATGTTTGGCCGCTGGTGGAGGCGGGGCGGATCAAGCCGGTCGTCGATTCCCGCTTTCCGCTGGGCGAAGCGCAGGCCGCGCACCGGCGCATGACGGCCGGAGGCCATGCGGGAAAGATTCTGTTGACCGTGGCTTGATGCCTAGAAAGCCGGATCTGGCAGAACAAATCCGCGCCGCGCCAGCGGCGTCTTGAGCTTGTCGGGTCCGTACCAGCGCGCCAGAACCCGCTTGTCCATCAGGTCCGGATTGGCGGCGGCGAAGGTTTGAAAGTCTTGCGCGCTTGCCCGTTCCATGCGTTCCGCAATGAGCGCCAGGAAGGCAAGCGTCATCGTCTGGTGGAAGATTTCCGGCTTTCCCACCCGCGCCGTCATCTCTTTCAAGGCGCCGCAATAGGCGGTGGCGGCATCGAGAAAATCATGCTCGCGCAGCAATTCATAACCGGCGCGCACATGGTGGGCATGGTGGAAATCGGCCGCCGGGATGTCGCCCGCCAGAAAGTGCTCAAGAAAGGACATCGGCTTCGGCCAGCCGGTGCGCGTCGGCCGCGGTCAGGGTGAGGCCATAGACCTGCTTCAGGAGATCGATCTGCGCCCGCGTCTTTTCGCCGAAGGGCGCCTTCCCTTCGAAGGCATGAAGCACGATCCCCTCCAGCAAGTCGCCCAAGGACAGGTCCAAGCTTTCTGCCAGGGCCTTCAGCACCTTCAAGGTCCGGCGCTCCATCCGCACCCCGGTCTGCACGCGTTCGACGATCTGCATGTTATCTTGGTACACATATACCAATCGCAAGTCAAGACAATTTCCTGTCCAAAGGCGGGGTTTTCCGCTAGAAAACCCACCTTCCTCGACAATCCATTGCGAGCGAAGGGACAGGCCGGAAAGGCCCGCCCGGGACGAAAGGAATTTTGCCATGGCCGCCGACAACAAGCCGCTGATGCCCAAGGCCACCGCCGTCTGGCTGGTGGACAATACCGGTCTCACCTTCGAGCAGATCGCCGATTTTTGCGGCCTGCACCCGCTCGAAGTGAAAGGCATCGCCGACGAGGATGTGGCCAAGGGCATCAAGGGCATGGACCCGGTGACGTCTGGTCAGCTCACCCGCGAGCAGATCGAGGACGCGGAGAAGAACCCCAAGCTGCGCCTGAAGATGGCCGCGCCCAAGCACAAGATGCCCAATGTGCGCCTGAAGCGCGCGCCCCGCTACACGCCGGTGTCCAAGCGCCAGGACAAGCCCGACGCGGTCTATTGGATCATCCGCAACCATCCGGAATTCGCCGATGCC
Organism: Alphaproteobacteria bacterium; assembly: GCA_017307315.1. GTDB lineage: Bacteria > Pseudomonadota > Alphaproteobacteria > Micropepsales > Micropepsaceae > Rhizomicrobium. The sequence continues at coordinate 1,189 of JAFKFF010000331.1, read as the reverse complement.
GACATCATCAAGCTGATCGGCACCACCAAGGCCACCATCCAGAAGATCCGCGAGCGCTCGCACTGGAACGCCACCAACATCAAGGCGGTGGACCCGGTGACCCTGGGCCTTTGCTCGCAGCTGGAACTGGACCTGGCCGTCAGCCGCGCCGCCGCCAAGCACGAGCGGGCGCAGAAGCGCGCCGCCAAGAAGGGCGCGACCTTGAAGCCGGTGAGCGAAAGCCTGGCACCCGGTTCGGCGCCCTCCGATACGCCGCCGGATGGCGACGAATGGAAACTGTCCAGCGAGCTGGAACAGGATTAAGCCTTCCCGGCGTTTTGCTCGTGCCCAGGCGCGTCCGTTTTCAGGCGGGCGCCGCCGCTGTCGCGCAGCGGTCCTGGGATCCGTGCGCGTTGCCGCCGATAAGCGTGAAGGCCAGGAACCCACCCACCACCAGTACCGCGAAAGCCGCCACGGCCAGCCCGAGATAGCGGTCGATAAAGGCTTTGATCGGCGCGCCGAACAGGCGGAACAGGACGCCGACGATCATGAAGCTGATCGCCCGGCTCACCGCGCTGGCGGCGATGAAGGTGGCAAGCGGCATGGCGATGAAGCCGGCCGTAATGGTGAGCAGCTTGAAGGGAATCGGCGTCGCCCCCTTTATCATGATGATCTCGGCGCCATATTCGCGCAGATAACAAGCCGCGGCGGGAAAGCTGCGCGTCAGGCCCAGCAGCGCCAGCAGTTCCGCGCCGATCGTGTCATACAGAAAACGGCCGATGGCATAGCCCAGCAGACCTCCCAGTACCGACGCGACGGTCGCGATCGCGGCATAGCGAACGGCCTTTCTCGGTTCGGCGAGACACATCAGGCCCAGCAGCGGATGGGGCGGGATCGGGAAAAAGCTCGCTTCGACAAAGGCGAAAGCCGCCAGCCACCATTGGGCGCGCGGCGTCGTCGCCTTCGCCATGGTCCAGTCATAAACCGCGCGCAGGCCGCGCGGCTTTTGGGCATCGGTGATCGGCACGCCTTCCATGCCGTCGCTTCTAGCAAGCCTGGCAAGGGGGTCAATCTTGCCGTTTGAAAAGGCTTTCACTAGCGTGCCCGGCCATGGCGAGAAAAACCCAGCGCGGAAAGAAGAAGACTGCGCCCGCGGCCAAGCAGACGCGCAAGGCGCGCCGCGGCAAGCCCGCCGCCAAAGCCGCGAAAG
>JAFKFF010000330.1 GCA_017307315.1 Alphaproteobacteria bacterium | reverse complement strand
GGCGCCTGGTGGCTGGTCTGCGAAGCGGTGCCGACCAAGCTGCCGCAGTATGTGCTGCCCGCCTATCCGGCGCTGGCGGTGCTGGCGGCGCTGTGGCTTCTGGCGCCCCGCGAAACCGGCCTGCCTTTGTGGCGGCGCGTGCTGCCTTATATTTCCTCGGTGCAGTTTCTGGTGGGGCTGGCGGGCTTCATCGCCGCGCCCATCCTGCTGCCGCGCCAATATGGCGATGGGGTGATCGTGTCGTTGCTGGCCTATGTCGTGGTCGCCGGCCTGATCGGATTGGGCGCGCTTTTCATGGCCGCCACGGGCGCCCGGCTGATCGGCTTCGCGCTGTCGCTGGCGGCGTTCGCGATCTTCGTGCCGACCCTGACGGCGGGGGTGGGGCCTCACCTCACCGATCTGTGGGTGAGCGAAAGGCTGGCGGTGCTGGTGGCGCGCGACAGCCAGCCCGGCGATCCGCCGCCGGCCGCGGCCGGCTTTCAGGAGCCCAGCCTGGTCTTCGCGCTGGGCGCCGACCTCAATCTCACCGACGGCGCGGGCGCGGCCCAGCAAGGTGCGGACCGGGGCGGTCTGGCGCTGGTCGATGATTTCCAGCGCCCGGCTTTCCTCGCCCATCTGGCCGAGCTGCAATCCGACGCGGTGCCGGTGGACGAGGTCAACGGCTTCAACTATTCGCGCGGCAAGAAGGTGCACGTCACCATCTACCGGATGCGCCGGGTGACCTATCAGATGACGCCGCTGGAAGAGTGACGGGCGCCGAGCGGATGTGCGTCCCCGCGCGTCCGCTCTTGACAACGCCGTCCGCTGCTTAAATATCGCCGACACCGTTCTGTCCGGTCATGGCTGCCATTGGGGGCGGCGTACGGAAAAGAACACGGGGATCGCCGCCGACGCGCGCGACATGAGACACCAGATGGGTCTTGAGATGGCGCGGGGCCGCGCGGTCAAAACGGCCTCTCGCTCTTTCCGCAAAAGTCCGGACGATTCCCCCCGCGCCCCCGTAGCCAAGCTCAATCTGCCGGGGCCGAAGGTGGAGTTGCGCTTTCCCGTCGGCCAGGGCGCGCGCGGCTTCTATCGCCGCTTCTGGCCGGGCACCGGGCCCGCCGAATGGAACGACTGGCGCTGGCAGATGCGCAGCCGCATCCGCACCCTGGACGAACTCGCCCGCATCTTCCGCCTGTCGGAAGACGAATACGCCGCCGTCTCCCGCCACAAGGGCGCGCTGCCGGTGGGCATCACGCCCTACTACGCCAGCCTGATGGGGCTGACCGACGCGAGCGAGCCGCTCCGGCGCACCCACATCATGACCGGCGACGAATATCTGCGCGCGCCCGGCGAGGACGACGATCCCTTGGGCGAGGACCATGACACGGTGGCGCCCGGGCTGGTGCACCGCTATCCCGACCGGGTGCTGTTCCTCACCACCGGGACCTGCTCGACCTATTGCCGCTATTGCACCCGCTCGCGGCTGGTGGGCAATCCGGGCGGCGAATATCATTTCTCCACCCGCCAGTGGGAAGAGGCTATCGCCTATCTTCAGGCGCACACCGAAGTGCGCGACGTGCTCTTGTCGGGCGGCGACCCGCTCACCCTGTCGGACGACAAGCTGGACTGGCTGTTGAGCCGGCTTCGCGCCATTCCCCATATCGAATTCCTGCGCATCGGCACCAAGATGCCGGTGGTGACGCCCCAGCGGGTGACGCGCGGGCTGATCCGGGTCCTGAAAAAGCATCATCCGCTGTGGATGAGCCTGCATTTCACCCATCCCGCCGAACTGACGCGCGAGACGGCGGAGGCGACCGCGCGCCTGGCCGATGCGGGCGTGCCCTTGGGCAGCCAGACGGTGCTCCTGAAAGGCATCAACGACGATCCCGCCGTGATGACCCGGCTGATGCATGGCCTGCTGAAGAACCGGGTCAAGCCCTATTATCTCTATCAATGCGATCCCATCCGGGGGTCGGCGCATTTCCGCACCGGGGTGGACAAGGGGCTCGAGATCATCAAGGCGCTGCGTGGCCACACCACCGGCTATGCCACGCCGATCTTCGTGATCGACGCGCCGGGCGGCGGCGGCAAGATCCAGCTGGCGCCCGATCCGGTGGCGGGACGCGACGGCGATTTCCTGCTGCTGAAGAATTTCGAAGGAAAAATCTACAAGTACCCCGACCCGAACGGTTCGCTCGGGCGCTGACATGCGTATCGGGGTCACTTACGACCTGCGCAGCGACTATCGCGCGCTGGGTTATGGCGAGGAAGAAACCGCCGAATTCGACGCCGAGGAAACCATCGCCGCCATCTGCGAAGCCTTGTCGGGCCTGGGACATCAACCCGAGCGCATCGGCGGAATCCGCCGCCTGACCGAGAAACTGGCGGCGGGGGCGCGCTGGGATGCGGTGTTCAACATCTGCGAAGGCTTGAAGGGCGTCTCGCGCGAGGCGCAGGTGCCCGCGCTGCTGGAAGCCTATGACATTCCTTACCTCTTCTCCGATCCCTTGACGCTTGCGCTCTGCCTGGACAAGGCGATGACCAAGCGGGTGCTGCGGGACGCGGGCGTGCCCACCGCCGCTTTCGCGCTGATCGAAAGCGAAGCCGACATCGCCAAGGTGGCGATGGAGTTTCCCCTGTTCCTCAAGCCCGTATCGGAAGGATCGGGCAAGGGCGTGGATGCGCGCTCGCGGGTGGCGAACCGCAGCGAACTGGAAAGCGTGGCGTGCGATCTTCTCGCCCGCTTCCGCCAGCCGGTGCTGGTGGAGGAGTTCCTGCCGGGGCGGGAATTCACCGTCGGCATCACCGGCACGGGCGAGGCCGCCTCGGTCTTGGGCGTGATCGAGATCGTGCCGACCGAGAAATATGTCGGCCATGGTTACGGCCTGGAGAACAAGGCGGACTGGGAGGACAAGCTCGACATCGTGCCGGTGGACGATGCCGACGCCCGCGCCGCGGCCGATGTCGCGTTGGCGGCCTGGAAGGTGCTGCGTTGCCGCGACGGCGGGCGCGCCGACATCAGGCTGGACCGCGACGGCAGGCCCTGTTTCATCGAGGTCAATCCGCTGGCCGGCATCCGGCCGGGCTATTCGGACCTTTGCTTCATCGCGGATTTCCAGAAGATCACCTATCGCGAACTGATCGGAAAATTTCTCGATTCCTTCCTCGCCCGGCATGCGGCATGAAGATTCTCGTTCTGCATTCCGACATTGCCGCCAACGCCCCGCCGGAAGAGCTGGACACCCTGGTCGCGGCGGATGCCGTCGCGGACGCGTTGGCGGCGCGGGGCTATGCTGTCGAGAAGGCCGCGTTCCGGGAAGAGACGCTGAAGGCGCTTGTGGCGCGAGCCGCGCCCGACATCGTCTTCAATCTGGTCGAAGGCGTGCACGGCCAGGGCAAGCTGGCGCCGCTGGCGCCCCGGATGCTGGCGGATGCCGGTATGCGCTTCACCGGGGTCGATGCCCGCGCCATGGCGATCACCAACGACAAGCCGCTGACCAAGACCATGCTGCGCGAAGCCGGGCTTGCCACGCCGGGCTGGGCGATGCCGCCGGATTGGGAAGGGCTGGATGGCGGCCAATGGATCGTCAAATCGGTTCTGGAAGATGCCTCGCTGGGCCTGGACGATGGCTGCGTGGTGGAGGGGCGCGATGTGCGGGCCCGCGCCGCCGCCTGCGCCGCGAAATTCGGCGGCGCCTGGTTCGCCGAGCGCTATGTCGAGGGCCGGGAATTCAACATCGCCCTGCTGGGATCGCGGGAGGATTGGCGCGTACTGCCGATGGCGGAAATGCGGTTCGAGCAGTGGCCGGCGGACAAACCTCGCATCGTCGGTTACGACGCCAAGTGGGAAGAGGATTCGAGCGGCTGGCGGGGCACGGTGCGCGCCTTCGGGGTGGAGCGAGACGAGCCGGCGCTGGCGGCGCGGCTGAAGGCGGCTTGCGACACGGTGTGGACGCGCTTCGGCCTTGCCGGTTTCGTGCGGGTGGATTTCCGCGTCGGGGCGGACGGCGTGCCGCAGATATTGGAGATCAACGCCAATCCCTGCATCTCGCCCGACGCCGGTTTCGCCGCGGCGGCGGCCGAAGCGGGACTGGATTATCCCGCGCTGATCGAAGCCCTCGTGAAAATCGTGCCATGACGATCGCGCTGAAGGCCTCTCACCCTTGCGTGATGGGCGGGCCGGTGCTTGCCGCCGTCGATCCTTGCATCTTCACCTTGCGTTATTTCACCCATTGCATGGATTGCAGCTTCTGCCGCGATGCCTGCTGCGAGCATGGCGTGGACATCGACGTGGAAAACGCCAAGCGTCTTGTCGCCCTGCCGCGCGATTTCCACGACCGCATCGCGGTGCCGGTGGCGCAATGGTTCACCACCGAGGCCGTCGCCGATAGGGAATTTCCCGGCGGCGCGCATCTGCGCACCCAAGTGAAAGGCGGGACCTGCGTTTTCCGCAATGAAGGCGCGCGCGGCTGCGCCATCCATGCCTATTGCCTGGAGGAGGGGCTGGACTACCATCGCTTCAAGCCGATGGTGAGCGTGCTGTTTCCCGTGACGTTCGAGCATGGCGTGTTGACGGCGTCGGGCGAGGCGGCGGACGGTTCGCTGATCTGCAGCAGCAAGGGGCCAAGCCTTTACGACGGCGCGCGGGAAGAGCTTCTCTATTATTTCGGCCCCGGCCTGATCGCGGAGCTGGATGTCTTGAAGGCGGATCATGGCGATTGAAGTCCCCACCTTTGCCGACGTCGAAGCGGCGGCGCGGCGCATCGCGCCTTATGCGGTGCGCACTCCGCTGGTCGAAGCGCCGGTTCTGGGCGCGCGCATTGGCGGGCGCGTCTTCCTCAAGCTGGAGAATCTGCAGCGTACCGGCTCGTTCAAATTCCGTGGCGCCTGCAATCGCATCCCGATGATCCCCGAAAGCCAGCGCGCGCGGGGCGTGGTCGCTTTTTCCTCCGGCAATCACGCCCAGGGCGTGGCGGCGGCGGCTGAGATTTTCGGCATTCCCGCCTTGATCGTGATGCCGGTCGATGCGCCACGCGCCAAGATCGAGGGCACGCGCGCCTATGGCGCGGAGATCGTCTCGTACGACCGGGTGACGGACGACCGCGAAGCCATCGCGGCGCGCATCTGCGCCGAGCGGGGCGCCGCCCTGATCAAGCCGTATGACGATCCCGGCATCATGGCGGGGCAGGGCACCATCGGGCTGGAGATCGCCGAAGACGCGGCGCGCTTCGGCGTGATTTTGGACGCGGTCGCCACGCCCTGTTCCGGCGGCGGGCTGGTGACGGGCACGGCGCTGGGATTGAAGGGCGCGGGCGTCGCCGCGCCGGTCCACAGCGTGGAGCCGGAAAATTTCGACGGCATGAAGCGCTCGCTGCAGGCGCATGCGCGCACCAATGCCCCGGGAACATCGGAAGGCGGGAAACTCTCCATCGCCGACGCGCTGATGGCGCCGGTGCCGGGCCATCACGTCTTCGCCCTGGCGGACGGGCTCCTGGCGCCGGGCATCGCCGTCGATGACGAGGAACTGGCGCGCGCGGTGGCGTTCGCGGCGTTGAAGCTCAAGCTGCTGGTCGAGCCGGGCGGCGCGGCGGCCCTGGCGGCGTTCCTGGCCGGCAAGCTCGAAGGCAAGACCGTGGCGCTGGTGGTGTCCGGCGGCAATGCCGATTTCGCCAGCGTCGAACAGGCGGTGTCCCGTCATTCCGAGGTTTAAGCGTTAAGCTTTACGCGTGCCCGGCCTCAGCCGGCTTCGCGGCGCGCTCTACCCTCGCGCAATGCGCCTTTTTGCATTCGCCGCGTTGCTGGCCGTCCTTCTGGGCGCCGCCATCGGGTTTCGCCCCCAGGTCGGCGAGGTGCCGCGGCCGTTCCAGGTCACGCGCCACGCCTATGACCGCGTCGAGACCGGCGTCACCCCGGTCGCGCAACTGCCGGGGCTGGGTTTCGATCTTTCCAAGGGCGACCGGCTTTCCTATCTGGCGATGATCGCGCACCTGATGCCGGAAGACAGCACCGGCTTCGACACGCTGGATGCCGTGGCGCAGTCCTGCCTGGAAGCCCGCGACCGCTGCCAGGCCTATCGCTTCGCGCTGGCGGGACGTCCGGCCAGCCACGCGATCCTGGTGCTCCATGCCGGCCATGTCGCGCGCAAGACGCTGGAAGGACCGGGCGTGGCGAAGACCGCCGCGCTCGACTGACCGGCAAAGTTTCAGAGAAAGCCGCAGAGCCGGATGGCGGCGGTGCGAATCTCCTCCGGCGTGAAGCTGGAAAAACCCAGCACCAGGCCCTGTTCGGGCGGCCGGTCCACGAACATGGGTGACAGCGCGCGCGCACCGATACCGGCTTTCGTCGCGGCGGCGGCGATCTCGACATCCGAGCGTCCATCCGTCAGCCGCGCGACCATGTGAAGGCCCTGTTCGGGCACCGCGAAATCCAGGCGCTCCCCCGCATGCTCGCGCGAGGCGGCGGCGCATGGTCATGGTCACGCCCAGCGGAAACTGGTGCGACGGCGT